>CAMDDX010000011.1 GCA_945893075.1 Planctomyces sp. SH-PL62
CTGACGCTGCGGGTTACATCAATGGTGCCCTTTTCGACGAGTTGGATCACTGCCAGGATTTTTTGTCGGACCGTGAGCCGCTGATGCTTGAATGCAGCAGCTTAGAATTATCCAACTACGGCTATTCGGGAACACCGGCGACTTTACGAATAGCGACTTCGCACGAGCGCGTTCCGGCTGATCAAACTGAGTGCGATAGTCGAAAGGGATGGCTTGTCGTAGTATGCTGAAACACGTCGCCAAGCATCGGCAAGGAGCCGCCTCTTGAATCAAGCCAACCCTATCAACGAACTCTACAGCCGTTTGAGCGCGGTGGGGCTGTCGCGCGCCTTCGTCACGAAGACCGCACTGCCGAGTTGGTGGGACGACGAAGTCGCGGCGAATCCAAGTGGCTACTCTCAAGGATTGTTGCTTCTGTCCCGGCATCTGGGACTGGACCTCGCATCGCTGCAATCGGAAAGCGAACCAATTCGTCTGCGCGACTTCGGCACCTGCAAATTTAAGAAGCGTTATGACGTCAGCGAAGACGATCTGGCGCTGGCGCGAGTCTTGGCGACGCGAGCGGCTCAACTCGCAGCGTCGGCGGTCTCGATTCCAGCGGAGACGATTCCCGTCCGCGCGAGCGATATCCGCGATCACATTCTCGGTGAGGATGCCTGTTGGGTGGGACTCAACGAACTATTGAACTATTGCTGGTCCATCGGATTGCCGGTTCTGCACCTCGATCATTTCCCGAAGAGCGCCAAGCGTCCTGACGGTTTCGCTGCGCGCGTCAACGGCAGGCCGGTGATCGTGCTCTGCCGTCACGCGAAATATTCGTCGTGGTTGTTGTTCATCCTGGCGCACGAACTCGGTCACTTGGCGCTCGGCCATGTCCCCGACGAGGGAACTCTGATCGACCAAAGAGTTCGTCAAGACAGCGTGGATGAAGAAGAACAGCAGGCAGATGCTTTTGCGATTGAACTCTTGTCGGGGCAGGCGAATCGTCGCTTTATCGCGGCTGACCGATGGCCGAACGCCGTGGAACTCGCGAAGTTGGCGCAGGAGATCGGGCGCAAGTCGATGATTGATCCAGGCCACGTCGTTCTCAACTACGCCCATTCGATGGGCGACTCGTTCTATTCAGTCGCCAATGCCGCGTTGAGGCTTCTGGAGCCGAACGCTGACGCGGTTGCAAAGGTGCGCACCAAGATGGCAGAGAACTTGGACTGGTCTCGTTTACCCGAGGACAGCAGCGAGTTCTTGATGAGGGTGACGCAGCATGGTCATTCGGAATGATCTGCCTTGCCGACAACGACATCGTCAAGAAACTGGCGATCTGCAATCTCCTTGACGAGGCACTGGGCGCGTTAGGCGTTTCGCACAGGGAGATCCTGGTCCTTCCGACCGCGCGGTTTAAGCTCGGCGTCTCCAAGAACCCCGATAAGGCGCGATCGCAGTTGGGAGTCGAAACGTTTGATCGGCTCAAGTATTTTTCTGGATCGCGTCGGCGTGATTGACACCGCGCCGCCGCCAGATGAGCAAAGACTTTTTGACGACGCGCTAGATATTGATACCGGCGAAGCGATCCTGTTTTCCGCGTCAGCCCACTACGCGGGGTGCCTCGTCTCGACCGGCGACAAAAGAAGCCTGCGAGCACTCGCCACTCTTCCGAACGCCCAGCCAATCATTGATCGCCTTGCGGGGCGTGTGATCTGCTTTGAACAGATCGTGCTGCGAATCATCGACCGCTTCGGATTCGACCTCGTTCGATCCAAGGTCGTCCCGGCCAGTGATTGCGATACCGCTCTTCGTGCGGCCTTCGGTTCTGGTTTGGAGGCAACCGAGGAAAGTGTGAGGCATTGTTTGGCGGCCTATATTGGATACCTGCGTGATGAAACTGGACCGCTACTGATCAACGATTGTGAGCCATTTTGACGCCGGGGTTTCCGTGAGGTCCGCATGTCCGACATCAACCGCTTCTCTTCCCGCCGCCAGCGGCTCGACCAAGCTTTCCTCAGCGCGCGACTGAAGGACGCACAGTCCTACAAACGCATCGCCGGCTACTTCCGCAGTTCGATTTTCGAGTTGGTCGGCGAGGAGATCGCTGCCATCCCAAAAGTGCAGATCGTCTGCAACAGCGAACTGGACGCGGCCGACGTCGTCGTCTCCGAGCACGCACGCGAAACCGCGCTCAAGGAACGCTGGAACGAAGCCCCGTCCGAGGTCGAAGCGCTGCTGCATCGCGACCGCTATCGCCGCCTTCATGACTTGCTGACCAGCGGCCGAGTCGAGATTCGCGTCGTCCCCAAAGACCGCGTCTTCGTCCACGGCAAGGCGGGTGTCATCGAAGCGGCCGACGGCTCGAAGAGTTGCTTCCTCGGTTCGATCAACGAAACCAAGAGCGCCTTCACCCACAAGTACGAGATTCTGTGGGAAGACCCATCAGCGGAGGGCGTCGAGTGGGTTGAGGAAGAATTCGACGCGCTCTGGAAGGACTCTTACCCGCTTCCGGATGCCATCATCGAGGAGATCAAGCGCGTCGCTGATCGCGTGGAGATTCGCTTTGAGGAAATCAAACCATCGGAACCTCCTGCCGCCGCGCTGGCGGAAAGCCCGATCTATCGCGGCGGCGAACAACTCCAACCGTGGCAACGCTCGTTCGTGACCATGTTTCTCCAGCACCGGGAAACCTACGGCAAGGCTCGGCTGTTGCTGGCAGATGAAGTCGGTGTCGGCAAGACGCTGTCGCTCGCGGCCAGCGCGATGATCTCAGCACTGCTTGATGATGGCCCGGTCCTGATCCTCTGCCCGTCAACGCTCACGTTGCAATGGCAGGTCGAGCTGGCGGACAAGCTCGGCATCCCCAGCGCGGCGTGATCCTCAACCAAGAAAGTCTGGATTGATCCCAAGGGTCACATCATCAAGACGCGCGGCCCGGAAGACATCGCCCGCTGCCCATTCCGCATCGCTATCGTCTCCACCGGCCTGATCTTTCACGACTCCGACGAACGCCAGTATTTGATGGAGCGCAAGTACGGAACCATCGTTCTCGACGAAGCCCACAAAGCTCGCCGCCGTGGCGGGCTGGGACCGACAAAGGATCAGCCGAATAATCTGCTCGACTTCATGCTGCGGATCGGGCCGCGCACAAAGAACCTGCTGCTCGGCACCGCCACGCCAATTCAAACCGAGGTCCATGAACTCTGGGACTTGCTGAGCATCCTCAACGCCGGCGCGAACCATGTGCTCGGCCGCGATTTGTTCGGTCGCTGGGCTGACTTTGAAAAAGCTCTGCCAATCGTCAAAGGCGACGAACTTCCCGCCGACGAAAAAGACGCTTGGGAGTGGCTGCGCAACCCGCTGCCTCCCGCGAACGAAGATGCCCTCTTTCACACACTGCGTCTGCAACTGGGACTCCCCGAACAAACTTTCTTCACCGACCGAGGTTTCGGCTCGCTCAGCTTCCTAGAGCAACAAGCAGTTAGCGAAGCCCTCACGCCCGGCTTCCTCAGCGAGCACAATCCCATCATCCGTCACACTGTCTTGCGCCGACGGAAAACGCTGAAAGACGCTCGCTTGTTGGAAAAGATCGGCGTCGAGATTCATCCCGATTCAGACGCGCCACCAGACGCTTATTTGGGCATCGGGTTCAGCGGTCTCGGCCTGCTGACCAACCATCCTTTCGACCTCGCCTATCAGGCCGCCGAAGCCTTCACGACGGCGCTCCAAAAACGGACCAAGGCAGCCGGATTCATGAAGACGCTCTTGCTGCAACGCATCTGTTCGAGCTTCGCATCGGGCCGATCAACCGCACAGAAGTTGCTGCGCTGCGAAAACCTCGATGATGAGGACCAACCTCCACAATTAAACTCGCTGCTGAGCGGTCTCACTCCCGACGAGGGGACTCACCTGCGGACGATCGTCGCCGAACTTTCACGCCCCGAAGCCCACGACCCCAAGCTGGCGGCGGTCCATTACTTCCTCACCCAGCTCCGCACCGAAGGCAAGACTTGGCTGGAGCACGGCTGCATCGTCTTCAGCCAATACTACGACACGGCCTATTGGTTCGCGGCGGAGCTGGCGAAGTCACTGCCCGTTGAACCCATCGGCGTTTACGCCGGTGCCGGCAAGAGCGGCATGTTTCGTGGCGAAGACTTCGCCGCCGTCGAACGCGAAGACATCAAGGGGGCCGTCAAGAAACGCAAGATTCGCCTCGTCGTCGCCACCGACGCCGCGTGCGAAGGCTTGAACCTCCAAACCCTCGGCACACTCATCAATGTGGACCTGCCCTGGAACCCGTCACGTCTGGAGCAACGCCTCGGCCGCATCAAACGCTTCGGCCAAGCACGGCAGACCGTGGACATGCTGAATCTCGTGTACCACGAAACCCAAGACGAGAAGGTTTACGACGTCCTGTCCCGCCGCATGAAAGACCGCTACGACATCTTCCGCGGCCTCCCCGACACGATCGAGGACGACTGGATCGAGACCGAAGAAAAAATGGACGAGATGATGGACGAGTACATTCACCTTCGGCAAAAAGCCCGCGACGTCTTCGAGATGCGCTACCAAGAAACCATCGACCCCGACGCCAACAGATGGGAACTGTGCTCACGAGTGCTGGCCCGCCGAGATGTCACTGAGCGGCTATCCGAGCCGTGGTGAGCCAGTTTTGAATTGACGTGGTGGAAGTATTGGTACGCGCGACCGACTCGGCCCTGGGTGTGGAACAGGACATCCTCTTCACGCTGGTCGAACAGCTTCCGCGATTCCGGCACAGCGGTCAGCCCGGTGCGTTTCGCGCGTGGTTGCGCACGGTCGCCACGAATCGAGTCCGGCTTTGCTGGCGGACCCAGAACTATCGCTTGCAGGCCCCCGGCGGCAGCGAGTTTCTGGTCCTGCTCGCGGAGTTGGAGGATCCGCAGTCCAGCTTGAGCGACGAATGGAATCTCGATCATCAGCGGCATGTCTTGCAATCGCTGTTGCAGGAGCTGGGCCAGGAATTTGAACCGGTCACCTTGGAAGCGTTTCGGCGAGTCGCTTTGTTAGACCAGTTGCCGTCGAAAGTGGCACAGGACTTAGGCATGACCGTCGGGGCGGTGTACATCGCCAAATCGCGTGTGCTGCGTCGGCTGCGCGAGGAGGCGAGTGAATTGCTGGATTAAGGTCAGCAGAAATCGAGAAAGGATGCGACGCGGCGGCGAATTATGACTGTCAGGATTTTTGGCCGGCGCGTTGAGGAATCGGAAAACGTCCACTGGCGCGGCACCGTCGCGCGAGTGCGGGGAATGGACTCCCCGCGGCCAATCCCAAACGAGACTACGGGAGCGGCCCTCATGTCACCGAAACTCCAAGCCCAGCACCCCAGCCTTGATGAGCTTCGGGAACTCGCGCTCGGATTTTCGGAAAACGCCTCGGCCGACTCGATCGCCGAAATCGAAGAGCATGTCCTCGAATGTCCCACATGCTGGGAAGCTCTGCAATTGGTTCCCAAAACGGATGCGTTCGTTGATGCCTTGCGCTCGGCGTATCAGGAAGAATCGGCCGCCACGTCCAACAATCGACCACAATTGGCGGCAGCCATTTCCGACCACGACAGCGCCAGACGTTGTTCGCCAGTCGGACCCGCTGAACGACAAACGTTGGCGATCTGGGCTCAATCCACGATCTCGGCGCGCAGTCCGGTCGATGCGACCGATCCCTTGCCGCAGACTGATCCCACCTCTTCAGCACCGACGGAGCCATTGCGCCGATTGGATCATTACGAAGTGTTGAACGTCCTCGGCTGCGGCGGAATGGGTGTGGTCTTGAAAGCTCGTGACAGTCGGCTCAACCGGCTGGTCGCCATCAAGATGCTGGCCCCCGAATTATCTGGAAACGACGTGGCGCGACAGCGATTCGAACGCGAGGCGAGAGCGGCAGCGGCCATTCGCAACGATCAGGTGGTCACCATTTTCGCCGTCAGCACCGAGGGACCGGTGCCGTATTTGGTGATGGAATACATCGCGGGCCACACGCTCGAGGTAAGAATATCGAGCAAAACCCGGTGCAAGAACTCGTTGAACTGGGAATGCTCCGACTGCATGCGCCGACAAAGAGGTTTGATCATGACGACGCGCGTCATCCCGACATCTCTTTGTGAAAGAGACAATTGCTGGCGTTCGTTCAAAACAGCTCGGCGATAGGTCTGCCATTGTCGAGCATGTTGGTTGGACGCCCGGCTTGGTTCGTGTACTGCAAGTCGAGCGGTACACCGAGGAACTGGAAGAGCGTGGCGAGAAGATCGTTCGGCGACACGGGATTCGAGAGTGGAACATCTCCCTTGGTCGTCGATTCGCCGATGAGTTTCCCCATCTGCATCCCGCCGCCGGCCAGGACTTGATTGCCAAGCTGCGGCCAGTGCTCGCGGCCGCCGTCCTTGTTGATGTGCGGCGATCGGCCGAACTCACCGACGATGGCCAGCAGAACTTTCTGGTCCAAGCCGCGAGCATACAGGTCTTCCAAAAAGACCGAGACGGCGTGATCGAATTCCGGGGCCAGCTTCCGCATCTCTTCTTCGATGGTGCCGTGATTGACTGACGGGTTGGTGCCGTGCGAATCCCAGCCGCCATACCAGACGGTGATCATCCCGGTATTCGCTTCGGCCAGTCGGCGCGCGAGCAGCAGGTTCTCGCCGAGCTTCTTGTCTCCCTTGCCGTATCGCTCGCGCAGCTTGGGATCTTCTCGCGATAGATCGAATGCCTCGCGAGCCTTGCCTCGGATGAGTTCGACCGCGCGCCCTTCGTACTCATCCATCGTGTGCATCATGCCGCTTTGGTCGATGGCTCGATCCATCTGGTCGAACGTCTTGAGCAACGAGCGCCGATCCTGCAAGCGGTCCAGCGTCAGCCGAGGCATCATGTTGGCCAACGAATTCCCGCGCGCGTCGAACGGCGCGTACGAGCCACCCAGCCACGCCGGGCCTTCCGCGTAAAGATGATCGAGGCCGACGTAGGTCGGCATTCCGCTGGCGGGATGATTCGGGCCGCGATAGCGAGACAGAATCGAACCGATGCTCGGCTGAATGGGCGGCGCGCCGTTGCCGGCCGGTGGATGATCGTGTCCGGTCGAGAGCCAGTGCGTCGCCGCCGTGTGGTCCGCCGCCGTGTGAGCAAACGAACGAATGATCGAATACTTGTCGGCAAGCTGCGCGAGGTTGGGGAACAGCCCACCGATGTGCGTCCCGGGCACGTTTGTCTTGAGCGTGCCGACGGTGCTGCGATACGGCAACGCATTGTCCGGTTTTGGATCAAACGTCTCGAATTGAGTAGGACCTCCGGAAAGAAACAGCCAAATTACGGTCTTGTCATTGAGGCTCTCGCTCGTCTTTCCCAATGCGGCTCGTGCTCGCAGCAGATCTGGCAGCATCAGTCCCGTCGCGCCCAGCGCACCGACTTTGAGAACGTCTCGGCGACTGGTGCCGTTGCAGCATCGTGACCGTTGTGGACCCCAAACATTGAGCATCGCTGGCACCTCGTAGGAATGTCGTCATCAGCATCTTAGACCGAACTTTCTCGGCCGAACAACCAGAGCTTCGTCCAAGCCACTTCGCGAGGATCACTTGGCTTCGGGCAGCGCGAGGTCTTGATCGGTGACAGGAACTGGGAATCCGGTTTTTGGGATGTCGCGTTTCAGAGTCCACAGCGCGGCCTGAATGATAAATCGGCGATACGACTCGTGCTTCCAATTGTCGTGGAAGTGCAGTCCTGTGAACCCGAACGAGCGGCCGGTGTCGGGACGCTCCCAGCACCAAGCGACCGTGCCAGAAGTCTCGTCGGTCGGGATGCGCAGCAGCGTGGTGATTGGCGAGTCCTTCTCGGACAGCGTCACCGGTGCGGCGGCATCGCGCGAGGTCAGCTTCAATGCGAAATAGAACTCTTCGCGCACGGCGACCGGACGCACACCGCGCAGGATGGCGTGTTCGGCGTTGACCAATTGCGGTGTGATTTCATCAAACTCTTTGAAGCGGCGATCGGGGCCGCCGTGGCAGGCTCCGAAGAGTTGCACGAACGGTGCGATCGGTTCGGCGGCTTTGGTACCGGTCGCCCAGTGCAGCGCGCCGAGTCCTCCGCCACGTTTGGCGAGATCACGGAACGCGGCGAGTCGGGTTGCGTCTGCCGACAGCCACTTGGCTCCCTCAGAAACAAAGATCACAGCGGCGTCGGCGCGTGCGAGGAGTTGTGGACCATCGCTCCAATCGCCGCTCGCGTTGACGACGATGGTCTCCAGATTTGGTTGATCGCGCAACAGGCGAGCCAGCAGATTGACGCCGGCGAAATACTCGTGCGTCGTCGGCTTGTGCGAGCCATCCGGTCCCTGGCCGATCAGCAGCAATCGCTGCGGACGGGGCTTGGTGTCGGCATCGTCGGCGAATGCCAAATTCAGATGAGTGGCGGCCATCATCATCACGGTCACAACGATCAATTGGCGTAGGATCGGCATCATGGTTGTCCCGGAGTGGAGAGGGAATTTTCGGGTCGCTGGGGATTCTTGTACGAAACTTCGGTGAGATTGCCACTATTAAGGATGTGTTTGGGATGTGGGGCACGTTTTCAACGTGCCTCAAGAGACGGGCACGTTGAAAACGTGCCCCACGAGGAAAGGGTCGATCATGCGTCTCACTTTGCGAACACTCATTGCGTACTTGGACGACGAATTGCAGCCGGATCAGGCGAAGGAGATCGGGCAGAAGCTGACCGAGAGTAGTTATGCGACGGCGCTCGTGGACCGGATCAAAGAGGTCATGCGTCGGCGTCGCCTGTCGGCTCCGGAATTATTCGGCAAGGGGGCGGGACTCGATCCGAATCTGGTTGCCGAGTACCTCGATAGCGAACTGACTCCGGCCGAAGTGGTGGATGTCGAAAAGATTTGCCTCGACTCGGACATGCACCTGGCGGAGGTGGCGGCCTGCCATCAAATCCTCACGCTGGTGCTGGGCGATCCGGTCGAGGTGCGGCAGGAGACCCGGTCGCGCATGTATGGCCTGGGACCAGTCGCGGCAGACGATGTTGTTCGAGCCAATGACTTCATGGGCGCGTTGCCGGGGGACGCGTCCCGTTCGATTCCGATGATCGCTTCATCGGAGAATTCTGCTCATAACGGCTCGACGGATCACGCGCTGCCGGACTACTTGCAGCCGCAAACCTCGTGGCGTCGCAACGGAATGTTGGCGCTGGTGCTGCTGATCGGCGTCGGCTGGATCAATCTCTTAATGCGCGATCCCACGATGACCAGTCGACTGCGGCCTAGCACTCAAGAGGGCGAGAGTTCGAATTCCGAGAGGACCGCCTCGGCACCCGATGTTCTGCCAGGAGCGAATGCGGGCAAGTCTCCAGCCGTGCCCAACTCGTCGAAAGATCCGCAGCTCGCGCAATTGGACCCGGCCACGTCCACAAAACCACGCGACGTCCGAGTGGCCGCGCCGAAAGAGCTTCCAGAGATCGAGCCGGAGCTGGCACCCGCTAAGCCAGTCAAACCCTTGCCGACTCCGCCGCAACCTGCGGAGGCCGTGAATAAGCCAACCGTGGAACCAGACGAAGCGCCGCTCGCGAAAGTGTTGCCGGCGCAAAAGCTGGCTCGTGTTTCCAAAGAGGGAATCTTGCTGCGTTTTGACACCGAGGCCCACGACTTCGTGGTGCTTCCACGAGGAGCGGAGTTGAAGGCGGGGGATCGGCTGGCGTGTCCGGAACCATTCCGCGCGGACTTGGTGGTTGGCGACGATCTGTGTTTGGTTGCGCTCAACGGCGGCACGGCCGTGCGAATGCTTGGTCCGGACGAACACGCGGGACTCGGTTTTGACGTCGAACAGGGAGCGTTGTTGTTTGAAGCTCGCGGCCTGCGGTCGGCCAAAGACGACGCCGCAAAGCCACAAAAGCCATCGCTGCCGATCACGCTGCTGCTTCACGGCCAGCGAACTCGGTTGGAGTTAGGCAGCGACGATGCGGTCTGTGGAATCGAAGTGCATCGTCACGAGCCAACGCGGTTCGAGACCGATCTGAATGCTCCGAGTTTCACGGCCTCGCTGTATGTCGCTCGCGGCTCGATTCGTTTCATCAACGCTGACGGAAAGGTTGCGACGATCGCAGGGCCGAACTTTCTGCCGATCACATCCGATGCTGCCGCGAACGTGAAGAACAGCGAGATCGGCCGCGCGAGCCAATTGGTCCTCCCGGATTGGTTGGAACCCGATCCGAAGCGAGCGGCTGCCAAGCTCAAGCGACCCTATAGCATTCCGTTCGAGAAAGAGTTCGACGCCGATCAGCCGCTGTTGTTGAGCATGCCGGCGGTCGTCAGCAATCCTCGGCCGGCGATTTCCGAATTGGCTGTGAAGTGTCTGGCTTTGACCGACAGCCACGAACCGCTCGTGAAAGCGCTGTCGCGAGGGGATCACCGTGAGGCCCGTTTGGTGGCGATCACCGGACTGCGTCACTGGCTGCCGCTCGACCCGCGAAACCGAGTTTTGTTGAAAGCGGAACTCTCCAAGCACTTCCTGCCCAGCGATGCCGATGCCGTGTATCGCTTGCTGTGGGGCTTCGATCAATCCGACGCCAAGGCTCCGGTGACCTCGCGCACGCTGGTCGGCTGGCTGGAGAGCGAGCACTTAGCCATCCGCGAATTGGCGTTCTTCCACGTCCAACGTCTCACCGGCTTGAAGCACGAGTACTCGCCGATCAACCCCCCCGGCCAACGCCGAGCCGCCGTCGAGCGCTGGTATAGTCACCTGGAGAAGAAGGGTGGGGCACTGGTGCAGGAGTAAACCTGGAGTGCGGTGGCTCGACACCGCCCTCCATCAATCACTCACAACCTCTCCATGCACAGCAAAACCATGCTGTGCGACAAACGGTTCAAGAGAGATCTGCTGGAACCCGGTTTCGCGTCTCAAAACCTAGTTCTGCGAATGAATGGAGGGCGGTGTCAGGCCACCGCACACCAGGTTGAATTGCCACCTCAACGGTCGTCGATAACACTGCTGCCCACTCACTCGGTGCGTTTTGGTCGCGGGGAGCTTTTTCATGCTCGACATCGTTGGTCGTCCGGTTCGGTTGTGTGACGGAATCAGCCGCCGCGGGTTCTTACGAATCGGTTCGCTTGGCGCGGGACTGACGCTGCCGAGTGTGTTGAAGTCTCGGCAAGCAAACGCGGCGACGGCGGATCGCAACGACACAGCGATCATTGTGCTTTTTCAAGCTGGCGGCGCTTCGCATATCGACATGTATGACATGAAGCCCGCGATGCCCGCCGAGGTGCGCGGTCCGTTCAATCCGATCGCCACCAATCAGCCTGGTCTCGATGTCTGCGAGTTGATGCCGGGACACGCCCGCATCGCCGACAAGCTGGCCATCATCCGTTCGATCAAACACAACCTCGCAGTTCACGACGATGGGACACACTGGCTGCAAACCGGTTGGCCGCTGCTAAACGCTCGGCAAGCCGGGCAGCAGAATCCGTCACAAGGATCGGTGATCTCTGCTTTGGCCGGTGCGCGCAAAAGCGGGATGCCGGCTTACGTCGCGATCCCCGAAGACTACCGCCGACACATGGGCTTCTACGAAGGCCCGTCCTTCTTGAGTTCTCGGCACGCCGCGCTCGATGCCGGCGGCGATCCGAGCCTTGGCAACTATCGGCCTCCCGAATTCAAACTGCCGGCCGATGTCGTGATGTCACGGCTCGATGAACGTCGCGGCCTGATGCGCGAGTTCGATTCGCTCTCGCGAAAACTCGACCGCGAGCCGGCGTTCCGCAATCTCGATGACGTGCAGCGACAAGCCCTCGAACTCGTCAGCGGCTCGACCGTGCGGCAAGCATTCGATCTCTCGCAGGAGTCCACCGAACTGCGCGACAAGTACGGCCGACATGCCTATGGCCAATCGGCGTTGCTCGCGCGGAGATTGGTCGAAGCGGGCGTGACGTTCGTCGTCATCAATCTCTATGAAAAAGATGTCGATTGGTGGGACGACCACTACACCATCGAAAAGAACCTGCGCAAGCGGCTGCCACCTTACGATCAAGCGCTGACGACGCTGATCGAAGACCTGACGCAACGCGGCCAGATTGACCGAGTCCTCGTCGCCGCGTTCGGTGAGTTCGGCCGCGCCCCGCGCATCGACCAACACGCCGGCCGAGGCCACTGGCCCGGAGCCGCGTCTGCGGTGCTCGCTGGTGGCGGCATTCGCGGCGGCCAAGTCATCGGCTCGACCGTCTCCAACGGAGCCGAACCCAAAGACCGCCCGATCGGCCCCGGCGATCTCCTCGCCAGCCTCTACCGCGTCGTCGGCCTCGACCACCATTCGTTTGTTCGAGACCGCCAACAACGCCCGATCCCCATCATCGAATCCGGCGAACCAATCGCAGAACTCTTCTGAGCTTCATGATTTTGTGAACCATGATTTTGCCGACAAAATCATGGGTCACAAAATCATGAACCGCAGAAGTCAGTCTTCAATCGACAGCTTGATCTCGTCCGAGTTCGCTTTCAGTTCCGGCGCGTACATGGCGGAGGCTTTTGTTGGCAGCGCACTGAAGCGACCTGGAATCTCGGCACGCAGGCGGTAGGACAAACTGTGTTGGCCGCGAGCCAACGCTCGGACGAAGAACGCGACACGCTCGTCGCGGAATTCCACATACGCCCCCATCTCGTTGCCGTTGTAGCCGCTGCGAACTTGGACCGGCTCGAAGCCGGACGCTTTCGGGTCTTCGAACAGCAGGTACTCGTAGTCGTTCTTGCTGTCGATCTCCAATTCGACTTCGACCAGGTCGCCGCTCTTGAGCTTGTCGAGGTTCGCCAATTCGGTCCGTTCGTACTTCTCGACCTTCTGGCTGACGACTTGGCCGCGTGAGCCGGCGACATTCACCTTCTTCTCGACCGGAGTCAGCTTGTAGTACTTGCGGTCCACCTTCACTTCCAGCCCCGCCTTCGTGATGAAGTCTTCGAGCGTGAAGTTCGTGAGATAGGCGTTGAAGTACAGAGGATTTGAGATTTCAGATTTCAGATTTGAGATTTCAGATTTGGCCAGCCCCTTCTTCCGCAACTCAACAACATGCTCGCCGGTCGTCAGTCCTTCGCCTTCGATGACGAATTTGTTGTTGAAGCCGAACAGCGTCTCTGGTGTGATCTCGACGGTCTGTTTGAGTTCGCCGTCGATCAGGACTTCGACCAGCAGGTTCGGTTTGTCTTCGCCGGACTGCTTGAGGTACTCGGCCATCGCTTCGATGCAGATCGCGCTGTCGCGCGTGCTATTCCAGTAGGTTGCGTGCTTGCGGTTGTTGAGCAGGTATTTCACCAGCCGTGACGCTCGTTCGTCTTTCGCGTCCACTCGCGCGAGCAGCTTCAGGTAGTAGGCGTTGGCTTCGATATCGCTGCCGTACCAGGACCACCAGGAGTTGTTCTCCGGCAGCTTGAGGTACGCGGTTTGATTCTCGTCATCCTGGACGAGGAATTGCTCGATGTTCTTGAGGATCATCGCCAGCTTCTCGGCTTGTTTCTGCTTGTGCAGAGCGAGTCCGAACAGCGCCTTGGCATAGACCGGCAAGTGCGTGCGATCGCGGTAGAGGAACTCCAGCATGTCGGCGTTCGCGTGGTCGGCATCGACGAGCACCATGTCGACGAAGGCGTCGAGCGCATCGGCATGTTCTTTCCACGGATTAGTCTTCGTTGGGAAGTTCTTGAGCTTCGCGACTTCGCCGGCTTGATATCGCTTGAGCCATTCGACTCCGCGTTCCATCACGCCCGGCACGATGGCGACGTCGTTCTCACGAACAAGTTGCAAGCCGTGGACGACGACGGCCGTCGTGTGCGGGTACGAGTGCTCGCCCCAGCCGGAGAACCAGCCCCAGCCGCCGTCGCTGACTTGCATCTCGGTGAGGCGTTCGAGGCCGCTCTTCACCATCGTGGTGACTTCGGCTTCGTCGAAAACCGGGTTGCGATCGAAACGTTTCCAGCCTTTCGCCCGTTCCACGTCGTCGCCGATTTCCTGAGCGTTCAAGTTCGTCCGCTTCTGCTGGATCGCTTTCAGGTCGAGGCCCATGTTTCGCAGGATGCGTTGCGTGACGACCGTCGGCAGGAAGCGGTTGAGCGTTTGCTCGGTGCAGCCATACGGGTAATCGACGAGATACGGGAGCGCATCGACCATCGCTCCGGCCAGCGTCGGCGAGTACCGCACTTCGAGACGCGACTGATTGGCTCGGCGTTCCTTCGGGACGTTGATCGTGAGCTTGCCCGTCATCTTGTCCGGACGGATGACTCCCGACCAACTCTCGGTCTTGAGCATCCCGTGGATGTAGACCGGAAACTTCATCTCCATCGCATCGGATTCTTCGTCGGTGAGCGCGGACATGCGGACGACGGCTTCGCCTTCGTCGATGACGGCGACTCGCCAATCAACACGCACCTCGCCGCCGGCTTTGACTTTCACTTTCTTCGACAACCGAATCAGCCGGAATGCGCTAGCGTCCGGTTTGCCAGGATCCTGAGTTCCGGACGCCCGCGTGTTCCGGATGCGTGTCGAATTCGGTTTCCGGACGGCAAACTCGTCGTCTTCGTCGTCGGCTAATTGCATCAACCTCCCATCGATCTCCAGCACTACCTCGACTTTCTTGTCGATCTTCAAATAGTTGTGGACGTTCGCCGACAGCACGACTTCGTCCTTCTGCACGAAGAATCGCGGAGCTTGCAGGCGCACGAGCAGATTCTTCTTGGTCGTGATTTCGGCTTCGCCCTGACCGACTCGTGTGCCGAGTCCCATCGCCCAGCATTTCACTTTCCAGCCGGTGAGTTGTTCGGGCATCGTCAGCGCGATTTCGGCGAGGCCCTCTTTGTTCGTCGTGACCGAGGCGGCCCAAAAGGCGGTGTCGGCGAAGTTACTGCGGACGGTTGGCTGCACGGCGTTCGGCAACGGGTCGGAATCGGGCTTTCCAGACGATTCCGCTTTGTCAGCCGCCGCGTCGCCGAGTGCCGCTCCCTTGGCGAGAGCGCCAGACATCGGAGCCATTGGACCACCGCCGCCGAATCCGCCGGCTCGCGTGGCGGTCATCATGCTGCGGCTGCGCATGCTGAAGTTGCGATTGGGTCGGCCTCCTTCGGCTTGCAGCATCGTCAGTTCGTCGGCCACCGCGCCGCCGAAGACACCGAGGTCGCTCATGCCCAGTTCGTTCTGCTTCAAGAGTTGATAAGTGTGCCGAGTCAGGCTCGATTCCGTTTGCGGCTGATGATGACGTCGCCACTTCCAGAAGAACTCTTTGATCTCCGGCACGTTCGAGCCGCCGGAGATGTACTCGACCGACTTGTCGTAGATGCTCAGCACCGTCGAACCAACGAACGGCTTGCCGTTGGAATCCGTCAGCTTCACTTGCACCTTCGCGGGGGAGCCGGGTTTGTATTCGTCCTGGCTGGGAGTGACCGTGACGTTGAGCACTCGCTTCTCTGGCGGGACGACGATCTCGCGCATTTCCTGATGCACTTTCGCGTCGGCGACGGTGATCGCTTCCACGAAGAAGTTTGGCATGTCGCGCTGGACGACGTCGAGCACTTCGACGTGGCTCTTGCCGTCGAGCCGAATCAGCTTCGGCGGCAGGTACACGCCATTGGTCGGCCGCACGAACAGCAGCACCGCGCCGCCGGCTTTGTTCGTGTTGATCATCAGTCGGACTTTTTCGCCAGCCGCGTACTCGCGCTTCTCGGTGACGAGTTCGAGATCGTTGAAACGAAACTCTTGTCCGTTGAAGCCGTCGCCGCGCACGACGAACAGGTAGCCACCCTCGATGAATTCACCATCCGCGTTTTCCGTGTCATCCGTGTTCTTCTTGGTTCGCGCGTCCGAGGATGCGAACACGGATGACACGGAGGACGCGGATTTGGACTGAGCCATTCGTTGCTGACGATCTTTGGGCAGCCGATAGCTCAACCGATACTGCCCCGCCTTCGCGGCCTTCATCTGTTGGCGAGCGTAGCCCTCTTCATTCGTGTCGAGCTTCCACGTCTGCACGGCCTTCTCGACCGGCTCGCGCTTCTCGTTGTAGGTAATCGAGTACAGCGTCAGCTCGCCGGTGCCTTGAACCGGCTTTTGATCGACGGTCTGAGCACGGAACTCGGCGAGGATGTCGTCGCCGGCTCGGTAGTGACCGCGATTGACCCAAGCAAAAACTCGGAACGGTTCGCGAGCGACCAGCACGTTGCCAGTGCCGACGATTGTGCGGCGCGACTGATCGACGACCTCGGCCGTGATCGAGTACGAGTGATCGGTGTCGCCATGCACGGCCTTCGCGAGCGACGTGTCGATCTCAACGGCGACGGTGCCGTCCTCGCCGATTTCAGTTTCGCGTTCGATGACGACTTCGGGTGGCTCGGCCGCGCGGCCCCACCAGATTGGATACGGCCGAGCACAGCCCCAGCGACGCCAACCGGGATACCAGTCGTAATCGCTGGCAAACCACCAGTAGCCTCGGCCGTAGAACCAATCCCACGACGCCGATGGATACCACGTGCTGCTGTGATTGGTTCGCAGGACTTTGTATTTGACCTTCGCCTTCGTGACCGCTCCGCCGAAGTAGTAGTTGGCTTTGATCGTCGCCGTGATCTTGTCGCCGAGTGCGACCGGTTCCTGCGGAGCCTCAACCTTCACCTCGAACTCCGGTTTCTTGTACTCCTCGACGCGGAACGAGCCGCCGCCGTAACTGGTCGCGCTGAGATGCCACACGCCCAGCGCGGCATCCTTCGGCAATTCGTAATCGCCAGTCAGTCCGCCAAACGCATCGGCGTCCATCGATCGAGTGAAGACGACTTCCCCTTTCGGATTTCGCAGTTCAACCGTGAATCCCTTCGCGTTGGCGAACGTGTTGCTGTCGGGCTGATCGTACTTGGCGTCTCCGATCCACATCTTGAACTGGACCTTCTGAGTCGGCCGATACACCGGCCGATCGGTAATCGTGAAGGCTTTGCGAGCGTGGTACTCCGAGTCATGCCGTTGCTGGAACCAGACGTGCGAGAAGCCGTGGTACGCCAGCCGGCCGCTGTCCGTGCGAGCGATCGCGACCCACTGAAACTCTTGCGGTTGCTGATTCGCTCCGAGCAGCAATTGGCCGTCGGCGTTGGTGAACTCGGCGAAGTCGCGAGTGATAATCTTCCACTGCGGCTTGCCCGGAACGACTTGCTCCTGCTTCCAACCGAACAGTTCGACGTTGGCCTTCGCGATCGGCTGGCCGCTCACCGCGTCGGCGACGAAATGGAACGACTGCCCTTCGAGTTGTTTCTTCACGATGACCGTGTCGGCCACCCACAGAATGATGCGGCTGACGTTGCCGTCCGCCATCTTCGATTCGACGAGATACGCCCCCGGCTTCTGCAACGGCGTCGTGACGGTGACGCGGTCATCGACATGGTTAGCTCGCGGAGTCAGCTTCAGAGTCCACTCGGCGGCCTTGGTTCCGACGTACTGCGCCTGATTCTCATGAACGATCCGGTGGCCGATGTCGTGCAGATTCATCTGCTGCCCGTCGAGCTGCGGCGGACTGCTCTTCAAATACTTCTTCACATCCTCCAGCAACTTCGCGACGTTCAACTCGTGAGCGGTGAACGTGACCGAGTCGCCGTTGCGGAATCGGAAATCGACAGTCGCACCTTTGCCGGACGGTTGCGTGGGCGAAGGCTCGAAGCGTCCCCAGTTCTTGACGATCTGTTCGAGTGCGACTTGCCGATGCGGTCCATACCCAGACGGATTTCCCGGCCCGTATTCAGCGATCGCCGCTTTCCAAGACTCGACCGCCTTCGGGTATTGGCGGCGGTTCTCGTAGAAGTGAGCGACCAACTCGCGAGCGGATTGGCCTTCAGTGCTTTTGCCGCCGGCGATGATCGTCTGCCAGATGCGGAACGGATTGAACTCATCGGGCAGCTTGAAGCGTTTCACGCCGGTCGCGAGGTTGGCGATCGTCTCATCCTCGCCGAGCGTGTGAACGGCGAATGATCCGGTCTTCGCTTTGCCTTTGTCCTGCGAGTCATCCGCAAACCGCGACCACCAGCCGAAGTGAGCCATCGTCTCGACGCCGAACTGGCTTTGCAGAAACGCCGCGAAGGTCAGCAGCACTTCATTCTTGCGAGCCGGATTCAATTCAATCGTCTGAGCCAGCATCCAGCGCCAGCGTTCGCCGTCGGACTTCGCTTCGGCGTAGCTCTTCGGCACCGAATAGAAAACGGGATTGCCATCCGCATCGACCGGAGCACCATGCGCCGACTGCTGCTGCCCGCGCCAGCCCCATTGCCAATAGCCGTCCTCGTAGTCAGGCAGCGTCGCGAGGTCCGTCAGCACTTGCAGCTTCCACGGCTCCGAATGCCCGCTGCCGAATTGCAGCAGTTGCGCGAACACGGAATGAAACTGCGCCGCGTCGATCTGGTTGTCATCCTTCAGAGCCAGCGGCATCGCTTGCGTGAGCAACTGCAACGCTCGCACGCGATCTCGCTCGGACGCATGGACGTGCCGGCCGTCGCCGCCGCGATGCGGGCCGCGCTGAAACTTGCCGGCGATGATCACGCCGTTGTGTTCGATGGTCAGATACGACTGCGCCGCCGCTTGCAGCAGCCGCCAGTTCGCCTTGTGGGTTTCGATCACCTTCTCGCGGAAGTCATCGACTTCGTTGATGCGGCCGAGGTTTTGCAGGCATTGAATCGCGTGATTCAGCGTTTCAGGCAACTCGCTCGCGGACGAGTTGGGATCGAGGCCCAGCTTCCGATATTCCTCGAACGCTTCTTTGAAGTTACCGGCGGTCATCTTCTTGGTTGCCTCGCTGTAGCTTGGCGGTTTGGCGTCCTCGCCGACGGCCCAGAATCCCATCGCCATCACGGCGAAACAGCCACACGTCATCCAAGCCGACCAGCGCATGATGCATCCTATCGTGGGGCAGGTTTGCAACCTGCCCGTGGTTCAATCATTACCCGCAAGACGGGCAGGTTGAAAACCTGCCCCACGGAAAGAGGGGCGTTCGACAGATCGCTTAGCGGGAAAGTTCCAGCGACTTGTGGGGGAATGCAATCCCTCGCGCGGCCACAAATGAATTGGGCGAGCGGAGTGGCTTTCTCACGAGGTAGCCGCGTTCGCCAGAACGCGGGCGGCCCGCACTCTGGCGAGTGCGGCTACGGGGAAGCGAATGGTCGCCGCACACTTCATTCACGTTGCCGGGACCGCTCGTCGCTTCTCGCGGTTGCGATGCAGCGCGGTTTCACGCTCGGCTTGCGTGAGCTTGAAGACGTGCCGCAGCAGCCGCTCTTGAGCAGGCGTGAAGACTTGCTTGCGGCGCGCGAGCACCGCGCGGGCGGTTTCGATGCCCGTCGCCAAGTCGATTTGATCGTCAAGTTGTCCGTGCCAGATGCGACAGAACGACGGGACATGTTTCGGCAACAGCTCACCGGCCGGGAGCAACATGCACATCACACCGATGGAACTGCCGGTGTTGAACAGCGTCGCCAGCGCAGCCTTCGTGTGATCGCCGATGAAGCTGCCGACCTTCGTGCTGCCGGTGTTGATCGAGAACCCTTCCAGCGGCACGCTGACATTCGAGTAATCGTTCTTCAGATCGCTGTTGGTCGTCAGCGCGCCGAGATTGACCCACGGGCAGACGTAGCTGTGACCGAGGAATCCGTCGTGATATTTGTTGACGAAGCCATGCAGGATCGACTCTTCGACTTCGCCACCGACGCGGCAGTTGGGGCCGATGGTGGTTCCTTCGCGCACGTTGGCTCGGAAGAGTTGCGCGCCAGCGCCAATATGGCACGGGCCTTCGATGCGCGTGAAGGGTTGGATCATCGCGCCGGCGTCGATGCTGATCGGCCCGTGCCGCGTGTCGAGCACCACGAACGGATCGAGCCGCGCGGTCGGGTCCACTTCGAGATTGGCCACGTCTCCGACAACGGCGACGTTCGCGCCCAGTGAGTGTGCTCCGCGCAGACGAGAAGTGCGCAGCGTGCCACTACGTCGCAATTGAAAGTCGATTCGCAACTGGTCGGCGTTGTGCAGCACCAAGTCCCACGGACGAGTCGCCATCCGGCCGGTGGCCGCGGTGAGTTGTCGGGTGCGAGCTAACGACAGCAGCGCGTCGTCCCAATTCTCCAAGGACAACAGCGGCACTTCATCGGGATGCAGTCGCATCCAGACGAGCGATTGGTCGATCACGCCCGCTTCTTCGAGCCGCACATGCTCCAAGCGTTGCAGCCCGGCGATATCGGGCAGCCAGCGCGCGTTGACCAACAGCGTCGGCTCATGCGTCAGCCACTCCAGATCGTTGATGGCCGCTTGGGGCTGAGCTTCCCGATAGGTCTCAGCCAGGAACGGTCGCACGAACGCGCCCCATTCCGCGACCGAGAGATGTTTCAACAAACGCTCTCGCAACGAGGTCTGCCCGCAGAGCAGCTCGCAAACCGGACGCATCCAGGCGATCGGAGCGAATCCGCTCGCCGCCTGATCTTCAAACAACGCCAGACGCATGAGAGTGAATGACTGAGCCGGACCCGCGACGCAGAGCGCTCCACGACGACACAAGCCCGCAGGAAGGGGATGAGAAGGGCGGGCTTCTAGCCCAGATCCCCAAACGCGCGAAGAGCGATTGGCTCAAAACGCACGTGCCAGCGGTTCCATTTTCCGCCCTTCATTTTTCGCCAGCTCGTTCCCGCGTGGTGGGCAGGGCGGCGGAAAATGAAGGGCGAAAGATGAAGGCAAGGATCATTTTGAACAGAAGGTCGCGAAGATCGCGAAGGTGCGGTCTTTTGAGAGTTGATTACACGAGGGCGTAGGTTTCTGGCTCTCGTCGTCGCGAGTGGCTGGCATCGGTTCGGGAGGTCAGCGTAGAGGGTTCATGCGAAGCCGCGATTTCTAAACGCAGAGACTCCGGAGCCAAGCCGAGTCCCCAGCCGGTGGTCAGTGCCGCAAGCAGGGCGAGGTTGGGTTTTGATGTCGGGACGACCAGCACCTCGTGCCGGCCTTCCGACAACACGATCGTTTCGCCTCGAATGCAGGCGGCCCGCCAACCACGTTCGCGTGCGTTGATGACGTGGGGGTTGCCTGCATCTATTGAAATCGGAATCGCACGTTCGCCCAACTCCTCAACGAGCTTTGCCAAGTGCGGATCGTCCACATTGATAACGACAAAACCGCGCGCCGCGCCGATTCGAGCGAGCAGTCGATCGGCTGAGAGCGGCTCCGCCTGAAAATCACCCAACTGAGCTTGCCCCAGTGGCTCGCGGGCTTTTGCACTACTCAACCCAACATCGACGACTCGTAGTCCCGAAGCCGACGAGCGACTCCGACAAGCAGGGTGGGGTTTGTGCGATACGGTGCTGAGCAGCACGGCGGCGGCACAGCGATCGAACGGCAGGCCCTCGCGCCGAATGCTCTCGGCCGACAACTGACAAACGACCGAGTCGACGCGCGGATGCAGCAGCAGCGACCGAACTCGAAACGCATTGTCGCTTGGTTCGGAAGACAACCGGCGTTGGCCGAGCCAGGTTCGATCGCGAGACGCACGACCGACACGCACGCTGCCGCATTGCAGCCAATGACTCAACCAGCGGCTGACCTCATCCGTCGTTGAATCGCTGAGCATGGCGATCATCGGAATGTGAGCTTCGTCCGGTCGAGGGAACAAGTGCGAGACGATCGCCTCCGGAATCGGCCGCGAGGGTTGGCAGACCGGTCGCATGTGAACCAGGATTGCCGGCTCGGCATTGATCTCCAGAATGCCGCCGTGTTGTTCGTCCAACGGGCGAAGCAAGTCGGTCGCGATCAAATCCACGCCCGCCACATCCAGACCGACCAGACGCACCGCGTCGATCAGTGACTCGGCGACATCGGGATGAATCTCGTCGGTCGCGTCGAACATGCCGTCTCCCTGCCACTCGCAGCTTTGCCAGCGGAGATTGATCTCCTGGCCGATCGCGGGGACCGATTGCCAATCGCAATCTTGATGAGCCAACGCCGTTCGCACGCTGTCATCCGTCGGGACGAAGAACCACGGCCGAGTCTTATCCTCAGCGAGACCGCGGCGCGGATCGCTATTCAACTCCTCGATCAGTTCGAGCACGGTTCGTCCCCCGTCACCGATGATCCGCGCCGGTTCGCGTCGCACCGCTCCGATGATCCGCTCGCCGACGATCAGCACTCGATGTGGGAAGCCCTCCAGTTGTTGTTCGACGAGGACGGCTTCACTGAATTCCTTGGCCTTGCGATACGCGGCGGTGACTTCGTCGCGCGTTCTCAGACGCAGTGACACGCCGTTGCCGAAGTCGGCGTCTCGCGGCTTCACGACGACCGGCCATCCGACTTCCGAGGCGGCGGCCCACGCATCGTCTTCGCTCGACACCGTGCGACCGATCGGCACGGGCAGCCCCAGTTGAGCCAGCAGATTCTTCGTGAGCTGTTTGTCCCGCGCGATCGCCTCGGCGATGAAGCCGGTCTGATCGGTCACGGCCGTGCGGACACGCCGTTGCCGCGCGCCTTGCCCAAATTGCACCAAGCTCTCCGCGTCCAAACGATACGCCGGAATCCCGCGTGCCTGCGCGGCAGCGACGATCGGGCCGGTGGTGCGTCCCAATCGGCGATCATCCGCGAACTCGCGCAAGTCGCTCAGCAGTTCAGCGAAAGGGAGAGTTTCCTCGCATGCGGCTGCGGCGTACCAATGCAGGGCAAGCTCCAGACAACGCCTCCCAATGAGTTCATCACCGCACTCGACCGCACATGGAATGACGTCATCCAGTTCCGCAGATCGGACCCAGCCGCGTTGGCCTGGCTCACCTGTCTGCCGCAGCAGCGCGAGCCACAACTCTTGCAGTACCTGGCAGGGTTCCGCATCGGCCCAGCCAGAAGTCGTTTGGCCGAGCGACGACATCTCCAACGCCAGGCGTTCATGGATCGCCGACCGTTTGAGAGCGTCGATTTCCAACTCGTCATCGGTCGCGATCCAAACTTCTAACACTGGCGAATTCGACCAAACATTCGGCCCCGACAAACTCAGCACTCGTTCCGCGCGCATGGCATCCCCTTGTTTCGGACAACGTGGCCTTCAAGACCCGTACCGAGTCAGGCGGCTCGGAATCCAAAACAGGGCGCGCATTCCGAAAGAATCTTCGGCGCGGCCGAACGTAGGACCGTTCTGTGGCAACACTCTTCGCGTCCTCTGCGACCTTCTGTTCAAAAATGGTTTTGTTTTGAACAGAAGGTCGCAAAGGACGCGAAGAAAGGCGATCGGTGGATCGGTGTTTTTCAGAACGCGACTCGATCCGCGCCCTTCAAGGCCAGCATTCGCCGGACGTCGGTCGGCGTCGCGATCTCCAGCGACAACTCTTCAAGCAGATGTCGAATCTTGCGGACTTGGTCGGCGTTCGATTTCGCCAGCTCGCCTTTACTGAGATAGAGATTGTCTTCGAGTCCGACTCGGACGTTGCCCCCCATGATCGCGCCGGTGGTGACCAGGTTGGTTTGATGCTTGCCGGCCGCCAGGATCGACCAGACGTAGTCACTGCCGAAGAGCTTGTCGGCGATGCGCCGCATGTGCAGCAGGTTCTCGGCGTCGCAGCCGATGCCTCCCAGGATGCCGAAGATCGTTTGCACGAAGAACGGCGGTTTCGCCAAGCCTCGGTCCACGAAGTGAGCCAGGTTGTAGAGGTGGCCGACGTCGTAGCATTCAAACTCAAACCGTGTGCCGCAGCCTTCGCCGAGCTTTGCCAGAATCGTCTCGATGTCGGCAAACGTGTTCTTGAAGATGTAGTCGCGAGTTCGTTCGAGGTACTGCGGCTCCCAGTCGTGCTGCCAGTTCGAGAATCGGTCGAGCGCGGGATACAGGCCGAAGTTCATTGAGCCCATATTGCAGGAGCACATCTCTGGTTGCAGCCGCAGCGGCGCGTCGAGCCGTTGCTCGACCGTCATGTTGTGTCCGCCGCCGGTGGTGATGTTGATGATCGCGTCGGTCTGCGCTTTGATCTGCGGCAGGAATTGCAAAAACACCTCGGCCTTCGGCGTCGGGAGGCCGGACAGCGGATCGCGAGCGTGCAGGTGCAGAATCGCCGCGCCAGCATGAGCGGCCTCGACGGCGCTGGCGGCGATTTGATCGGGAGTAATCGGCAGGTGCGGTGACATCGTCGGCGTGTGAATCGCTCCCGTAACCGCGCAGGTGATGATGATTTTTCTGGTCGCCGCCATAATGTGCCTCGTAGGTGCTTGAGTCCGTGACGCAAATCCGTCACCAAACTAACCCGAAGCGTCAGCGAGGGCGAGCGCTCCAGACGGAGGGGTCGGGTGTTCAAAGTTCAAAATTGCCGAGGCAATTTTGAACTTTGAACACCCGACCCCGGATTTCCCAGAGGATCAACGCATGACCGATTCAAGTTCATTGAAGGGGCGAGTGGCTCTGATTACTGGCGCGGGCATGGGGATTGGCCGCGCGATAGCCGAGTCGCTGGCGGAGGCGGGAGCCTTTGTTGCGTTGCACTGTCATCGCAGCGTGGATGGCGCGAACGAAGCATTGGCGGCGATTCAGCAGCGCGGTGGCGACGGGATCGTCTTGCAGGCCGACTTATCCGATGCCGACGAAGCGACGCGGATGGTTGATCGCTTCGTTGAGGTGGCGGGGCGGCTCGACATCTTGGTCAACAACGCCGGTAGTCCGATCGAGCGGCGGAAGATTGAGGATTGTCCGCTCGAATTGTGGCGACAAATACTCGACACCAATCTGACGAGCGCATTCGTGGTGACTCAGCGAGCGATCCCGCATTTGAAGCGGAGTGGTCATGGAGCGATCGTCAACAACTTGTCGTTGTCGGTGCAGACGGGCGGAGCTAACGGAGCCGGGGCTTACGCGGTTGCCAAGGGTGGTCTGCAAGTGCTGACGCGGACGTTGGCACGTGAGTTGGCTCCGGACGTGCGCGTCAACGCGATCATGCCGGGGGTGATCGAGACTCGGCATCATGAAGTCTTCTCGTCGCCGGAACGGATGGAGCAATATCGCCGCGAGACACCGCTGGGGCGCAACGGGACGGCGGATGAGGTGGCTGAGGCGGTGCGATTTCTGGTGAGCGATGCGGCTCGGTTCATCAACGGCGCGGTGCTGGATATCAACGGCGGACGGTTCTTGCGGTAGCCTCTAAAGTAGCAGGCACATTCCATGTGCCGTCGGTAATTCTCAGGCTGACGGCACATGGAATGTGCCTACTACTTTGTCTGGCCTTTGAACAGTTTGCGGTCGATGCGCGCCAGGAATGGGGTCCAGCTTGCGCCGGTGTTGGGATCGTCGGCGATCGTACGAGCGAACTCGTGGATCTTGGCGTCCAGATTGTCGAGGTGATGCAGCGCGATGGCTTCTGGGGTCATCGGTAGGCGGACTGCGCCGTGCTCGTAGGTGCCGTGATGGCTGGCGATCATGTGCTTGAGCCGCAGCGCGATCTCGGTGGGGAAGGGCTCGCTCGTCAACTTCTCGAATTCGGCGATCTTCTGGCTGAGCATCTCGATGCCGATGATCAGGTGGCCGAGCAACTGTCCCTCGTCGGTGTAGATGAAAGCGTTGTCGAGGCTCATCTCGCGGACTTTGCCCAAGTCATGCAGGAAGATGCCGGCCAAGAGGACGTCGAAATTGACAGCAGGATACAGGTCGCGAATCCGCTTGGCGGTTTCCAGCATGTTGACGATGTGCTCAATCAAACCGCCGCGATAGGCGTGATGCGTCTTCACGCCGGCGGCGGCTTTCGCGAGATCGTCCATCAGCGCGTCATCGACGAGAAAGCATTCCATCAACGTGCGGAGTTGCGGGTGCTCGATCGACATCAGCAAGTCGCGCAGCCGTTTGAGCAAGGCTTCGACGTCGGCGTTGGGACGCTGCTCGAAGTCTTCCGGGTTGAGGATGCTGATGGGGACGGTCCTGATCTGCGTCAGGATCATTTGCAGGTTGCCCTGATGAAGCTGCACTCGGCCGCAGACTTTGACGAAGTCACCGGCGTTGACGTTGGCGAGCGAATCCTCGACGACGTTCCACATCAACCCGGACATGGCCCCGGTGCGGTCGCGTAGAGAGGCGAGCAGGAAGAGATTCGCTTGCCGGTTGGCTCGAAGCTGCTTGTCTGCGAGTAAATAAACTTCTTCGACGGTATCGCCGTCCTTCAACTCTTTCAAAAACTGCCGAGCCATTCGAGGAGCCTTCTAAGGCGGCTCAGCGGTTTGCGAGCAGCCGAGGGGGATGTTAGGGGCGAGCCGAAAACGAAAGAAGGCCGGTGGCCGGGCGCTCGCCCAATGGCACTCACTTTAGAAAGTAGTAGGCACATTCCATGTGCCGTGCCCTCCAATTTGCGGACGGCACATGGAATGTGCCTGCTACTTTGCCGGTCAAGTGAGTGCCATTGGGCGCTCGCCCTCGCTTGCGCTTCGGGTTAGTGTTTGGTTGCGAGACGGCCGAGTCGACCGTCTGAATTCCTTCGCACATCGAATCGGCTTGGACGTGCAGTGACTGGATTGCTTCGCGAAAACATTGGCTCCGCTCGCGCCGATGACCATGTCTCACGCCGGTTCAGACGCTCGCTGACTCGGTGGGGAGCACTGTTTGTAATCGCGATCGCCGTCGTCAGCGGAGTGCTGGTGTCGATGGCTCGACGACAGGAGCAGGCGCTGGCGGCCGTGGAACGATTGCTGGCGGCCGGTGACTTACCTGCCGCAAGCCGTGAAGTCGCCGCGTATCAGCGGGAGTATCCCGATGACAGTCGTGTGATTGGTCTGCGCGCACGCATGCTGCTGAAAGCGGGGAAGCCGCGCGAGGCGGCTCAATTCTTTGAACGATATGGAGCGGCCTCCGCGGTCGATCTGCACGCTTGGGCGCAGGCCTGCATGATGCAGTCGCAATGGTCGCTGGCCGCTCCGATCCTGACCCGGTTCCTGCAATTGGCTCCACAAGACACGAATGGTTTGTATGAGTTGATGGTCTGCAACATTCGCATGAGCCGGCTGACTGAAGCCCTCGAATTGGCGGAACAACTCGCTCAGCTTCCCGGTCAGGAAGTGTTGGGCCACTTGTATCTCGGGACGGTGCAGAACGATTTGAAGAATGAAGAACAGGCGGTCGCGGAATTCGGTCAGGTGCTGCGACTCGATCCTGAGTTGCGGAAATTGACCGTGCCCGCCGAGGACTTTCTTTCGGAGTACGGTGGCACGCTCGTCAGCTTGGGGCGGAGCGATGAGGCGGTCAGCCTCTTGCAGCGCAGTTTGGAAACACGGCCAACACCCGCTGCGGCGGTATCGCTGGGCCAGGCGCAGTTGCAGCTTGGTGATACTCAACAGGCGGTCGCCAACTGGAAGCTGGCGGTCGAATTGGATGCGCAGTCTCATCGGGCTCGCGAAGGACTGGCCGATGTCGCGCTCCGCGAGGGACATGTTCAAGCAGCTCTGGAATGGCTGCAGCCGTTGGAGGAGAGTCCGAAACTGGAACCAGCGACCACCTATTTGTTTCAGCGGATCTATCAACGTTTGGGAGAATCTTCGCAGGCCGCGATCTGGCAGACTCGGACGGCGGAACTGCGGCAGCAACGCGAAATCGAGTCGGCGGTGGACCGTTTGTTGATTGAAGCTCCCAGTTCTTACTGGGCTCAGGTGGTGCGAGCCTATCGTTTCGCGGAGACGGGAAATTGGTCGGAGGCTCATGGGACGCTGCAACAACTTCGTGATGCCGATCCTCAGCACGCGTTCGTGGAACAATTCCGGAGTGCCGTGAGAACTCGCGGAACGTTGCCGCCTCTGAAAGAGATTCCGATTCGGTCGTTCTGAGGTGTGTCGCTTGGAGATGTCTTTTGAATTGCTCTGCACAATTCGAAACTGGGAAGCGTGGCTTGGCATACCGCCGGCTGGTGATGCTGCTCGTGTGGTGCGCGCTGGGTTGCCAGGATCGGTCGGCACCTAAACCAGCCACTCGCGCGAGTCAGGCCGGTTCGACCATCGCAGAAGCTGGTTCAGAAGCGTCGTTGCCGGCCCAGCGTTCCGCCGACTCGGCTTGGTTCGACGATGTGACTTCCGCCAGCGGGATCAATTTCGTGCATGTCTCCGGAGACTCCTCGGAGAAGCCGTTTCCCGCGGCGAATGGGAGCGGATTGGGAATGCTCGATTACGATCTCGACGGCTATCAGGACTTGCTGTTTCTCACCGGCACGCCGATTCCGGTGGATGTGAATCGCAAGGAGCCTCGCAATCGCATCTTTCGGAATCGCGGGGCTCTGCATTTTGAGGACGTCACGTCCGAGTCGGGCCTGGGACATACGGGCTACAGCGCTGGGCTGGCCGTCGGCGACTTCAACAGCGATGGTTTTCCCGATGTGTATGTGACGAGTTACGGCATCAATCCGCTGTTTCTGAATCGTGGCGACGGCACGTTCGAGGAAGTGGGGGCACAGTCGGGTGTGGCTCACAATCAGTGGGGAACCAGTGCCGCGTGCTTGGACTTCGACAACGACGGTCTGCTGGACTTGTATGTCTGCAACTACGGCAAATGGTCCCCCGAGACGAATCCCTATTGCGGAGACCGAGCGCGCGGCGTGCGAGTGTTTTGCAGTCCGCGCACCATTGAACCGGTTCACGACGTCTTGTATCGGAACCTGGGAGATGGCCGGTTCGAGAACGTCACCGCAGCGATGGGCTTGGCAAAGGTGGCGGGCCGGTCTCAGGGGGTGGTCGCCGCGGACTTCAATAACGATGGCTGGACCGACCTGTATGTGGGAAATGATCTGCACGCGAACTTCCTGTTCCTGAATCGCGGCGGTACTCAGTTCGAAAGTGCCGGCGAGCTGATGGGAGCCGCCTACGATTACGTGGGAAACATGCAGGCCAGCATGGGAGTCGATGCGGCGGATGCGAATGGCGACGGATGGTTGGACCTGTTCGTGACCAACTTCGAGGACGAACACAACGCGTACTACGAAAACCTGCGCGGTGAATTCTTCGATGAAGTGGCGCATCAACGCGGCTTGGCGCGCGAGTCTCTGCCGTGGGTCGGATGGGGGACTCTGTTTGCGGACTTCGATTTGGATCGGCAACTGGATCTGATCGTCGTGAATGGTCACGTCGACAATAACCGCCGCGAGCTGGGACAAGATTCTGTGTATCAGCAGCCGCCGCTCGTCTGGAAGAACACCGGCAACCGATTCGAATTCCTGGGAGCCGCCGCGGGAAAATACTTTGAGTCGCGGTGGTGTGCTCGCGGGCTGTCGGTCGGCGACTTGGACAACGACGGCGCGGTGGACGTCGTGATCGGCCACCAGGATGCGGCACCCGCGATCCTGCATAACCGGAATCGGACGCGAGCCGATGCCGCGTCACGCATCGTCCAACTGCGGCTGGTGGGGACACGCTCCAATCGTGACGCGGTCGGTTCACGAATCGTGGCCGGAGGGTCGAGCGGCACGCAGCAAGTGCGAATCATTCGCGGAGGTGGCAGCTATCTCTCGGCTCATGATCTGCGGCAGGTGCTCGTCACCGATGCGAACGAACCGCTCAGCGTGGAGTTGTCCTGGCCGAATGGTTGCCACCAGACACTTGAGGCGCTGCGGCCCGGTCATCAGTATGTTGTCATCGAACCCAACCTGACCGAGATGACGCCGCGAGTGTTCCAGCAAGGGAGACTTCAATGACCGAGTTGACAACGTCCACGAACGACGTCCTCCCGGCGGATTCCAAGACCGGTCAATCACCTCCACGCTTGGGCCTGTTGCTGTTGCTGGCCGTTGGCCTGTTGGTTGTCGGAGCCGGCGGGGTTTACTGGTGGACGTTCGCGGGAGGCGAGAAGTGGGTCCAGGCTCTAGGTCTACCCTCGAAGGCGGCGTTTCGTGGAAAGGTCACCTTGGACGGCGCACCGCTGCGCGGCGGACAGTTGACCGCGTGGCCCGATCACGCCGGCGTGCCCCGGTCGGTTGGTTTTATCGAACAAGATGGCCAATTCATTCTGCGCATCGACATCGACGGTGTGTTCCACGAGGAAGCCTTCGTCGGTCGTCACCGCGTTTCCGTCACACAGTTTGAGAAGCAGCAGGGGCCGTCCCCGCCACGGATGACATCGCCGGCGAAGTACTCCAGTCCCGACACTTCCGGATTGGTCATCGTGGTCGATCGCGATCCCGCCAAGAACACCGTGGAACTGAATTTGGTGTCGGATGCGCCACGACCGGGTGACTCGCCACCGAAATCGGGATCTGGCGAATCGGACAAGTAATCCGCATTCCGAAAATCAGCCGCCGTGCGCTAGCCCCGGCTCATGCCGTGAAACCGGGACTAGCGCCGCGCGGCTAATTTCTGCAGCCGTATACTCGCTCGCTCGTCGGCAACATCCCATGCAGACACTCCCTGAAACCGATTCACGTCCGAGTCGGCTGCGACCGTTGGTTTGCGTGGGGATCGCCCTGTGCCTGATTGCTGGCGGAGTGTTCCTGGCAACACGCGAAGTGCCGTTAACGCTTTCGCCGGACGAGCGGCCACTGGCACCGCTTGTCTCGAAGCGGGAACTCGATTGGGGATACCTGGGAAGTCGAGTGTGCAGCGAGTGCCACGCCGAGATCGCACGAAAGTATGCGAAACATCCGATGTCGCGATCACTGACGAAAGTGCTCGATGCCGAGGTTGTCGAAGACTACAAATCCGCGACTCATGTCCGCCCGAAAAACTCACATCGCCACTATCGCGTCGAGCAGACCAGCACCTCAGTGACACATTCCGAACTCATCGTATCCCAGGACGACGGCGTCCTCTCTGAGTTCGCGATGGAGATTCATCTGGCTCTGGGATCGGGCAAACGTGGCCGCAGCTATCTGATCGATCGGTCGAATGCCTGGTTGATTTCACCCGTCTCGTGGTACTCCAACCAACAGCGATGGGACTTGTCTCCGGGTTACGCTCCGGAGAATCACAAGCGCTTCTCACGTGAGGCGACCGAGCGTTGCATCAACTGCCATTCGGGTGGCCTGCGCGGAGACTCGGCCTCGCAAGGGCTTCCGTTGCGTGAGCGACTGCTGGAACTCTCGATCGGGTGCGAGCGCTGTCATGGCCCGGGAGAAAAACACGTCGCGTATCGTCGTGATGAGCAGGACCACCGTGCCGGCCGTGATCCGATCCTGCGAATTTCCGATCTCGACCCCGCACGTCGCGACGCGGTTTGCAACCAATGCCATCTTCAAGGTGATGCCGAAGTCCTGCGATCGGGTCGGGATCACAACGACTTCCGGCCGGGGATGCATCTCGGAGAGGTGTGGGCGATCTTCGTGACGAAGGCTGACGCTGCAGGAGATGAGACATCGGCCGTCAGTCAGGTGATGCAGATGAAGTCCAGTGCGTGTTTCCAAAGGAGCGACCATCGGCTGGGCTGCATCTCGTGCCACGACCCGCACAGCACGCCCTCGGAAGCGACGCGCGTGACTTGGTATCGTTCACGCTGTCTGACGTGTCATTCGGAAACTGACTGCGGCGAATCCATCGTGAACCGGCAGAAGGTCGGAATTGATGACTCGTGCATTCACTGTCACATGCCTCCCTTGAACGCGGACGATGTGCCGCACACGACTCAGACCGATCATCGCATTCTGCGATTCCAGCAGCCGCGCGCGGCCGAACCACAATCGGTTCCGCGACTGAGCGCTCTGGAAGTCATCGACCACGCGGAATATTCAGTCCACACAACGGAGTCCGCTCGCGCCGATGCGCTCATGCGCGCCGAGCAAGCTTGGCTGACAGAAAACGTGGCTCTTGCGCAGCGGGCGAAAACTTCCCTGGAACAGGTCGTCAAATTCCGCCCGGCGGACCTGCCGTCTCACGCGCGACTCGGACAGCTCTGCCTGCTGCTCGGAGACTCGGATTCGGCCGCCGACCACTGGAACAAAGCGTTGGAGACGAACCAAACTTCGGCGGATTCGACGGAGGTTCTGCAAAATCTCAGTCGATTGCACTGGTCCAGAGGGGACATTCCCCAAGCTCGCAACGGATATCAGAAATTGGCCGATCGACGTCCTTGGGATCCACTGACTCTGCTGTCGTTATCAAAACTCCTCGCGGAATCTGGTGAAACTCAGCAGGCCCTCGTCGTCGCTCAACAAGCCATTTCGGTAGACCAGCACGCGGTCGAGGCTTATCAATGGCTGGCAGAGTTGTGTCGCCGGTCTGGGAACCTGACAGACCAAAATCGGTATTTGCAGCGAGCGCAACGACTCAAGTAGTGTTTCAGTCCAGTGACGATCCTCAAAACCAGTCCCGACTGAACCTGAATAATACCTGAATAATTGATACAAACCTTTGACACGGAAGTTTTTATTCGGCACTCTGTTGGCGGCAAATTGGGTGAACGATTTCCTCGATCAATGACTGTGGTTCTATTGCCAAGAGTTTTCCGCAGCTCGTTGCCGGTACGCTGCGGGGCACAAGGAGATTCGCTCGCCAACTTTTTATCGAACTTTTTTTTGCAAAGGGGTTGCCATGTCCCGACTGCGCTTTCGGTTCGGTTTCACCTTGATTGAGCTGCTGGTGGTCATTGCCATCATCGCTGTCTTGATCGCTCTCTTGTTGCCTGCTGTGCAACAGGCGCGCGAGGCGGCTCGACGGTCACAGTGCAAGAACAATCTCAAGCAGATCGCACTGGCCTTCCACAATTACCACGACGTCTCGAAGCAGTTCCCCGTCAGCATCTCCTGGAGCGGAAATGATGACTTCCGCGGGGCCTTCTCGGAGAAAGTTTTTCTGCTGCCGTACCTGGATATGAAACCGAATTACCAGAAAACGGACTTCAAGACCGACTGCGGAGCCTTTGATGCTGGTGGCTGGAATTGTGGCGGCGGAAATCCCAACATCGCGACTCAGAGCTTGCGATTGCCCGCCTTTGTCTGCCCCTCCGAAGCGAACCAGACGGCTAGCGGACAGGGCAATTTCAATTACGCGGTCAATCATGGGACTTCACACCGCAATCATACGGGACCGGCTGATCGCCGCGCCGGGAACGGCAATCACAATGGCGTCGCGTCCTTCGTGCAGGGAGCGGGAGCACCGAATTCTCACTGGCTTAGAAGCGATCCCCCGGTGACGAGCGCCAAAATCGAAGACGGCCTCAGCACGACCGCGCTTTACGCCGAAATCCAAGTGGACTGGATGCCCAGCCAGCCCGGTCCCGATCCCGATCCGGCACGCCGCCGAACCCAAGTCCATTCCTGGGCCGATACGTCTCCCAGCACTTCTGCGACACGACTGGAATGTATCGCTCAGAACGGGCTGAGCGGTCGGCCGAACATGCGCGGTCGATCCTGGGCTTGGTCATTCATGGGGGTTGGATCGGCCTACAACCACACGATGGCGCCGAATGAGAAAACCTGCCACTCGTATACCGACGACTGGGGCGGCTCGAACCTCATGGCCGCGGGCAGCCAGCATCCAGGAATGGTGAACGTCGCCATGGCGGACGGAGGAGTCAAGAACATTAATCAGGCGATCTCCAAGGATATCTGGTGGGCGATCGGAACTCGAAATGGGAACGAGGCGACAACAGGCTTCTAAGTCGAACCGCAGTGTTCGCGCGGTTGGTGCAGTCCGGCGAATCGAGATTTCCTCAAGGTGGTTTTGAGAAAGGGTCGTGTGCGTTTCGCCTCGGCCCTTTTTTCGTGGAGGTGGGCTTCAACCGCCCGTTGCGGTTGGATGCGTAGAACAACTCCAGCAAGACTGTGTTGCCCGGCAGAAACCAGACAGCTTTCATCCGCGGCCGCCTGTCGTTTAAAAGATTGGTCGAGATCGTGCGAGCCCTGAATCGAACAGTGATCTGCGTCGTATTGGCGATCGGCGGTTGTGGCGGTGACGTGTCGCATCGCGATGTTGATCCGGCTCAATCCGACTTGAGCGGGGCGCGCAACTCGCGCCCCGCATCGGCCCAGGAAATTCGTCAGGACTTGGACGCCGTGCTCTCGCGGCGCGACGCTGCGGTTGTGGACTGTCCTCCACAATTCACCGAGGTTTCCAGCAAGCAGGGCATCGAATTCACGTTTCACACCGACGCCGTCCCGGGTCGATATTTCCTGCCTGAAATCATGGGGGGCGGGGCGGCCTGGTTTGACTTTGATCGCGACGGCTGGCTGGACCTCTTTCTCGTGAACGGCGACGAGTTGGAATCAGAGCCTCAGCGACCAAAGCCGCACTCCGATGCCTTGTTTCAGAATCGGGGCGGCGAGTCCTTCGTGGAGATTTCGGGAGTCGCGGCAGCGACCACCATCGGTTACGGGCAAGGCTGTGCTGTCGGCGATTTTGATGGCGATGGATTTGAAGACCTCTACGTGACCGGTTATCGGACCAGCACACTGCTGCATAATCTCGGCGACGGAACCTTCGCAGATGAAACTCACGAATCGGGTACTCGAAATGATCGCTGGGGGTCAGGCGTCGTCTGGCTGGATATCAATGACGATCGCCTGCTCGATCTCTTTGTGGTGAATTACCTGAATGTCACGCCGCAAAACCGAGAACAGTGCCGCTTCAGCGGAGTTCCAGGTTATTGCGGACCGGGACACTATGACGCTGTCGACGATCGGCTTTTCTTGAATCTCGGCGACGGGCGGTTTCGAGATGTCTCCGATGAAGTGGGAGTTGCGATTCCCAACGGTAAGGGGTTGGGAGTGGCAGTCCTCGACTTCGATCTGGACGGTCAGAATGAAATCTATGTCGCCAACGACATGACCCCGAATTTCCTTTTTCAGCGCCAAGCGATTTCTGGAGCCGGAACCGATCGCCCTGCCGCGTCGGATGTGCTTCCCAAATTTCACGACGTCGCGCCGATCGCCGGCTGTGCTGTCAGTGACATAGGGTTGAATGAAGCGAGCATGGGAGTCGCTTGCGCTGATTTCGACAACAACGGGTATTGCGACATCTTTCTGACACATTTTTACGCTCAGAAAAACACGCTGTACCGCAACTTGGGGGGGCTGCAATTCGAAGACGACAGTCGCCGAGCCCGTCTGGTGGCGATCAGCCACGATCGGCTCGGCTTTGGGACCGTGGCCTTTGACTACGACCGCGACGGCGCGACGGACTTGTTGATCGCGAATGGCCATGTCTTGGGGCCGGAACACAAGCCGTTCGCGATGTTGCCGCAAATCATGCGCAATGACGGTCACGCGCGATTTGAGGACGTTGGGCCTCAATCCGGGGATTACTTTCGACAACTTTGTGTGGGACGCGGTGCCGCTGGAACAGACTTTGACAACGACGGCGACCTGGATCTGTTCGTCACGCATCTCGATCGGCCGGCGGCCCTGTTACGCAACGACACGGTCACGCCACATCATTTTCTGGGGATTGAGTTGCGACGAGCCGACCGGCTCCCCGCCCAGGGAACTCAGGTCATCGTCGAAGCGGGGGCTCGACGAATCACGAGCATGAGCATCGGCGGCGGGAGCTACTTATGCGTCAGTGATCCGCGGCTGTTGGTAGGGCTCAAAGATTGGAGCGAACCTGTGACGATCGAGATTCGATGGCAATCCGGCCAAGTCGCTCGGCACGAGAACGTCGCCGTGGACCGTTATTGGCTGGCCATTGAAGGACGCGAATTGCTGCCGTCGTTTCCAGGAGCTTCGCCGCCGTGAGAACCCGCATTTGGTGGCTCGTCTTGGTCGGAGTGCTCGGAATCGGAGCCTACTTCGGTATCACTCGCATCGTAGCGCAACGGTCGCTGCAACGTGCGAAGACCGCGTTCGGATTGCAAGACTGGCGAACCGCACGCGGCGAGCTGCGCTCGTACTTGGAGGTGTTCCCGTCGAATGAGGAAGCGCGTCTGCGACTGGCAGAGGCGTACTTCAAGGACTCCGCGCTGAATTCTGAGCGGGCCGTCAGCTCGGCGATCCAGCAATTGGAATTCATCCGCCGCGAGTCGCCGTTGTGGCCAGCCGCTCGCATTCAGGAGGCGCGGATGTGTTTGTTTGTCCGAATGCAGACACACCGGGCAGAGCGATTGTTGCGCGAGTCACTGGCGGCCGCTCCCGAAAATGTGGAAGCCCATTATGTGCTTTGGAAACTCTTAGACCTCACCGGCAGGTCGCACCTGGCCGAACCGCACTTCCGAAAAGTCTTGGAGTCAACACCACTCGACAAGCGGCCGTTTTGCTTGCGCGAGTGGTACATGAGCCAGTTCTATCCCGCGACGGCGAATCCTGAGATTGATCGGTTGATGGGCTTTCTCGAACCAGGAGCGGCACATGATTCAACAACGGAGTTCCGACGGTTGGTGAAGTTTCGCGAGCAAGAGCCACGCGCGGCATTGAACCATGCGGACGTCGCACGGTGGTTTTCGCTCGAAGGCGATCCCAAGGCGGCTCTGGAGTTATTGCAACAGGCCCTGGACACGACCGACGCGCCTCTGGAAGAACAGTTCTTCGTGGCGACATTGGCCCAAGTCTTGTTTGACCTGGGAGAATTTGACCGAGCTCTCAAGATCTACCAGGCTTGGCCCGGTGAGCCATCGGGTTATGAATACTTCCGCCTGGGGGCCATTTTTTCCGACGAGGTCGAGCGGGACTACGAACAGGCCATTCTCTCTTATCGCAAAGTCATCGCGGTCTGGCCCGGTCAGGCGGACTGGCGAATCCAAAATCGTCTGGCGCGATGCTTGGCGAAAGCCGGTCACGAACCCGCTGCGGAAACCATGCGGCAACAGGCCAAGTCCGTGGAATTACTCATGGAGACGAAAGTGCATGCGCCACTACGACAGTCGCTGGCCACTCCGGACCAACTTGAAATTTGTCAGCAAATGACGCAATTCTACGAGCAACTGGGGTTAGCATTTGAAACGCAGCACTGGCGAGAACAAGCCCAGCGCTTGCAGCTCATGAATCATCAGTCAGGATCGAATCGAACGCCCTGACAGCGAGTCAACGAACCAGCTTAGTCCGGTCGAAGGTTCGTGTTCGATTCCATTCGCGACTGGCAAGCGAGTCGCGTTGAACGGAATTGAGTCACGGGCCTATTTCATTTTTCTTAGCACAATAGAAGTGGAGATCGAGTGATGATGACTTTCCAGCGCATAGTTGTCGCCAGCGGATTGTGCCTCGGCAGCCTGATGATTTCTGGCTGCGGAGGCTCGGAGCTTGGTCCGGCTGATCCGAGCAAGGTGCCGGTCGTCGATCCCGCCGTCATTGATAAGGCGATGAATCAAGAAGAAGCCAAGAAGCACTTGCCGAAAGGGGCGAAGCCGTTCAAACCCGGAGTGATGCCTGAGACTCAGCCCAGCAAATAACCGCGCATGTCACGGCAGAGCCAGCGTTACTTCGTCGCGCAGTTCGGGCCGGGTTGTCCCGCCGTGCAGGTGGGGCATGTCGGCTGCGGACAGACCGGAGTGCAGACCGTGTACGGCACCTGGCGGCAGACGACTCGCGGCACGCAGTAGCTTTGCTTGACCGGCACTTGGCGAGCCACGCAGCGAGTGCGAGTCTCCATGCGGGTGTAGGGCACTTGCTTGCAGACCGTGTAGGGGACTTTGCGAGTGCGCGTCTCAGTGACCGTCGAGCAAGTCGTGTAGGGCACCTTCTTCGTGTAGCACTTCTCCGTCCAAGAGCAGGTCACATACGGCACTTTGCGAGTGCGGCATTCTTGTCGAGTCGAGCAAGTCGTGTAGGGCACTTTGCGAGTGCGCGTCTCGGTGGTCGTCGTGCAGGTCGTGTACGGCACGCGGCAGGTGCGAGTCTCTTGAGTCATCGAGCAAGTCGTGTACGGCACTTTGCGAGTACAGGTCTTCGGCACGGTGCGACAAACTTGGTACGGCACTCGGCAGGTGCGCGTCTCTGGAATCCAGCGCGTGCAGCAGACCGCTTGCTTGACCGTTTTCGGACACCACACCTTGCGGCAGCAGACGGTCGGCGGGCATTGGACTTGAACCGTGCGGCAGCAACCGGGCTTGTAGGTGCAGCAGCCGGTGCAGGGGTCTTGGCACCAGGTTCCGGGGTCTTGCACGCACTTGTTCATGATCGGGCCGGGGACGCACTCGCTGACGGTCTTCCATTCGCCGCAGCAGACATCGACGTACTTCGTCTCAGTGCAGGGGCGGCAGACGGTGTAACAGACGTCTTTGTAGCACGTCTCCGAAACCACCGTGCAAGTCGTGTAGCACTCGTCGCGCCAGCACGTTTGGGTGACTGGTTTGCAGACGGTGTAACAGACGTCGCGGTAGCAGGTTTGATAGCACGGCTTGCAGACGTTGTAGCACTCGTCACGCCAGCACGTTTGCACGCACGGGACGCAGACGGTGTAGCACTCGTCGCGGTAGCAAGTTTGATAGCAGGGGACGCGCATCGTGCAGGTCTCGTCACGCCAGCAGGTTTGAGTCACTGGGCGGCAGACGGTGTAGCACTCGTCGCGATAGCAGGTCTCGTGACAGGTCCGCATGCAGCAGACGGGAACTTGCTCGCACTGCTGATCGTAGACCGTTTGGTAACAGATTTTTTCGCAGCGATCCCACACGACTTCCTGGACCGTCTTGTAGCAAGTCGTGCATTGCTGCTGAGCTTGGCAGAGATCGCCACACGGAGCGCAAGTGGAAGTCGGGCAGCAGTTGTAGCTGGCGGCTCCGCAGTATCCGGCTTGAGCGACTTGCGTCCCCGCCAAGAGCAGGAACAACACGCTCGCCATGACGTATGTCTGGCGTTTCATCGCAGGCACTCCTCTGACCGTATCTGGTGCTCGATCGTGATGGCGGTCCGTCTGGTGGGCCAATACCCACACCGGGGACTCACTCGAGTCCTTCTCACCCGTCGTCATCGTCCATCGGCACTCGGCCGCTGAAGACTGTGCCCAAAGCCGACCAGTGTTGGCGGATCGCAGCCGAAAAAGCCGACGCACCTTCACTGACCGCTACAACTCCTCCGGTCGTCACCGGCGAACGGCAAATCTTGCTGTAGACCGGACGCCTACGTCCGGTCAGTTGTCCGGACGTAGGCGTCCGAACTACCGGCTCACTTCGGCTCATCAACGACCGTCTCGGCCGCGAGTCGGCTGAGCAACACATCCGGCCGTTCCTCGATGACCAGCAGGCCGCGATGCTTCGGCTTGATGAAACCTTCCTGCACCGCGTGATCGACCAGCCGCACGAGCGGATCGTAATAGCCGCCGACATTCAGTAACCCGGTCAGCTTGTGATGCAGCTTCAACTGCGACCACGTCACGACTTCAAAGAATTCCTCGAACGTCCCGAACCCGCCCGGCATCGCGATGAAAGCGTCGGACAGCTCGGCCATCAACGCCTTGCGAGCGTGCATCGAATTGACCACTCGCATGTCGGCGACGCCGGGGTGCAGCAGTTCTTCCGTCGCCAGCGATGCGGGGATGACGCCGATCACCTCGCCCCCTTCGGCCAGCACCGCGTCGGCGATTACCCCCATCAACCCGATGCTGCCGCCGCCGTAAACGAGACCGATCCCCTCGCGGACCAACAGCCGTCCCAAATCGACCGCCGCCGTTCGATATCGCTCATCCGTGCCGATCTTCGATCCACAGAACACACACAGACGTCGCAAGTTGGTCATCAATCGCTCCGATCCCGGCCAGCAGCCGTGAGTCATCTGAAATTGGCAAAGGTGCGGGTAATTTTGGAAATGGAAAATGAGAAATGAGAAATGGAGAATGAAAAATGTCGAACGTCTCATTTTGCACTTTTCATTTCTCATTTCTCATTTTCCATTGCCGGCCCGGAGGTCGCGGAGTTTGAAAACTCGGGAGCCACACTGCAAACTGCCGCCACCTTTCTGGGATTGCCGAACTTCCTCCGCTTGCTCAAGGAACTCCCGCCATGTCTCGCCGCCTCAGCCGACGTCATTTTTTGGGAACCTCCGCCGCCGCCACCGCGTGGTGGGTAGGGATGTCCGATTGCAGCTTCGCTCAATCGAAGTCGCCGAACGAGAAGCTGAACCTCGCGATCGTGGGTGTCGCCGGCAAAGGAGGCGACAACGTCAACAACCTTGTCAGCGAGAACATGGTCGCGCTGTGTGACGTCGATCGAAACAATCTCGGCAATGCCGCCAAGCGATTTCCAGATGCGGCGAAGTTCGAGGACTATCGCGAGATGTTCGACAAGATGTCTGGCAAGATCGACGCGGTCGTGGTCTCAACCGCCGATCACACGCACGCTCCGCCCAGCGCGCTGGCGATGACGCTGGGCAAGCACGTCTATTGCGAGAAGCCACTGGCTCACACGGTTCGCGAAGCGCGCGTGCTGGCGGGACTGGCCAAGAAACACAAAGTCGCCACGCAGATGGGCACGCAGATTCACGCCGGCGACAACTACCGCCGAGTGGTCGAGGTCATTCAAAGCGGTGCGATCGGTCCGGTGCGCGAAGTCTTCAACTGGTGCAACAAAGGTTGGTCCGACGGCCGCTTTGTTACTCCGAAGCCGGCACCGGCGCATTTGAATTGGGACGTGTGGCTCGGCCCCGCTAAGCAGCGCGAGTTCTGCGAGGGCATTCATCCAGCCAACTGGCGGCGCTTCTGGGAATATGGCTCAGGCACGTTCGGCGACATGGCCTGTCACGTCATGGACCTGCCGTTCTGGGCGCTCAATCTGAGGTATCCCACCTCGGCCGCGTGCGAAGGACCGGAACTGCATCCCGATGGAGCACCCGCTTGGACGAAGTGCGACTTCGATTTCCCGGCTCGTGGAGACATGCCGGCCGTGAAGTTTCATTGGTCCGACGGCGGGGCGCATCACGATCTCGTCAAGAACACGAAAGACCCCAGCGGCAAGTCGCTCAGCGAATGGGGACTCGGCGTGCTGTTCGTCGGCGACAAGGGGATGCTCGTTGCGGACTACGGCCGTTACGTGTTGCTGCCGCAGGACAAATTCGTGGACTTCAAAGCGCCGGAGAAGTCGATCCCTGCGTCGATTGGTCACTGGCGCGAGTGGGTCCAAGCTTGCAAGACCGGCTCGCCGACGACTTGCAACTTCGATTACTCCGGAGCATTGACGGAGACCGTGCTGCTCGGCATTGTCGCCTTCCGTGCTGGAGAAAAGCTCGATTGGGATTCCGCCGCCCTGAAGGCACGCAACTCGTCGAAGGCGGATGCGTTCGTGACCAAGGATTATCGCAAAGGCTTTGAAGTCGCTGGACTGTAGGACGGGCACTCCTGCCCGTCGCATATCTCACCCAAGGCGGGCAAGAGTGCCCGTCCTACTCACTTCAACGAAAGACAGAACCATGCTCAACATCTCGAAAACTGGCGCTTTGGATTTCTTGTCGCTGGGTGCTCTCGTGCATCGGCTCGATACCGGCATCATTCCGTTCCGCAAGGCGACGAAATGCGACATCCACGTCAGCGGTGGCGAGTTCAACGTCGCAGCAAATCTGTCCGACTGCTTCAAGCTGAAAACCGGCATCGCGAGTGCAATGGTCAACTACCCGGTCGGCGACTTGATCGCCGAGCGAGTTCGGGCGATGGGGGTGACGCCGTTCTACAAGCACTTCAAGCATGACGGCGTGACGGGCCCGAACATGGCGACCGTTTACAGCGATCAAGGTTTGGGAGTCCGCGCTCCCGTCGTGTTCTACAACCGCTGTAACGAAGCGGCCTCGCTGCTCAAGAAAGGGGACTTCGACTGGAAGTCGATCATGGCCGGCGGTGTGCGCTGGTTCCACTGCGGTGGCATCTTCGCAGCGCTCTCATCCGCGACTCCCGAATTGATCATCGAAGGGATGCAGGCGGCGAAGGCGGCCGGAGCGGTGGTCTCGTTCGATCTCAACTTTCGCGCGAAGCTCTGGCAAATCTCCGGCGGCTTAGAGACTGCTCAGGCGACGCTGCGAAAAATCTGCGAGAACGTCGATGTCGTCGTCGGCAACGAAGAGGACTTGCAGAAAGGGCTCGGCCTTAAGGGACAAGACGTCGAGTCCAAGGGAAAGCTCGACCCCACCGCGTTCTTCGGCATGATGGACGACGTCGTCAAGCAACTGCCGAACGTCAAAGTCGTCGCCACAACGCTCCGCGAAGTCCACACGACCAACAAGCACGATTGGAGCGCGGTCTGCTGGATCGAAGGCAAGACGTATCAAGCTCCGACGTGTGAACTCGGCGTGCATGACCGAGTCGGTGGCGGCGACGGCTACGCAGCCGGCTTCATCTATGGACTGCTGACAGGTCGCCCGCCGGAAGACGCGATCCGGCTCGGTTGGGCTCACGGCGCACTGCTCACGACCTTCCCCGGCGACACCACGATGGCAACCATCGACCAAGTCGAAGCCTTCGCGAAGGGCGGCTCGGCGCGGATTCAGCGGTAAGTAGACGAGTCACTCCGTGACTCGAAATGTTCCGGTCACGGAGTGACCGGTCTACTTTGGGGGCCAGCATGGGCTTCATCAACATCTCCGAGTTTCAGCCGATCGAACCGGTCCCCGGTTGTCGGATGCGGACACCGTTTGGCAAGAACTTGATGCTGTCGTATCTCGAAATGGACGACGGTGCCGAGGTGCCGCTGCACTCGCATCCGCACGAGCAAGGGGGCATGTTGATCCGCGGGACGCTGGAGTTGACGATCGGCGACGAGACTCGGCTGTGCCAACCCGGTGCGATGTTCCTGATCCCGCCGAACGTCAAACACCGGGCGGTCGCTGTCGGCGGATCGTGCGTCGTGTTGGATGTCTTCAGTCCAGTGCGCGAGGACTATGCCGAGTTGACCAACCGCTACATCCCGTCGGTCGAACCGCCGTCGAATTCGTAGGGTGGGTCGAGGCATCCGAGACCCACCACGAGTGTTTCAGAATTGGTGGGTCTCGAAGGCTCGACCCACCCTACGTTGTGAGGTGAACCATGCGTCGCGCCAGATCATTGCTGAAATTCCTCGTCGTCGTCCTACTGACGGCTGGTGGCACTAGCCGCGCCGACGATGTACCGACTCCAAGGCTGCCGCGAGACAAGCTGCTGTTCTATCGCGGTCCCAATAACAAGCAACTGCCGGTCAAGACGCCGGCCGATTGGCTCAAACGCCGCGCGGAGATCTTGCAGGGGGCGCAGGCCGTGATGGGCAAGCTCCCCGGCAAGGAGAAACGCTGTCCGCTCGACGTGAAGATTGAAGAGCAAGTCGATTGTGGCACCTACGTCCGGCGGCTCGTGATGTATTCCTCCGAGCCGGGTTCGCGCGTGCCGGCGTATCTCTGCATTCCGAAGAGCGTGCTGGAGGACAGCGGCAAGAAAGCTCCGGCTGTGTTGTGTCTGCACGGGACAGACAACGTCGTCGGTCACGGTGTGGTTGTCGGATTAGGCGGCCGGCCGAATCGGCAATACGCCAGCGAACTTGCCGAGCGCGGCTATGTGACGCTTGCTCCGAATTACCCGTTGCTCGCGAAGTATCAGCCGGACGTCAACGCGCTCGGCTGGCAGAGCGGGACGCTCAAGGCCGTGTGGGACAACATGCGCGGGCTCGATCTGCTCGAATCACTGCCGTATGTGAAAGCGGGAGCGTTTGGCACGATCGGGCATTCGCTCGGCGGACACAATTCGGTTTACACGGCGTTCTTTGACGACCGCATTCAAGCCGTCGTGTCGAGTTGTGGACTCGACTCTTACCTCGACTACTACGATGGCAACGAGAAGAACTGGTTCCCCGAAAAGGGTTGGTGTCAGACGCGGTACATGCTGAAGCTGGCCGAGTATCGCGGTCGCTTGCAGGACATCCCGTTCGACTTCCACGAACTGGTGGGAGCATTGGCCCCGCGTCATGTCCTGATCGTTGCGCCACTGAAGGACTCGAACTTCCGAGCCGACAGCGTGGATCGCGTGGCGACGGCCGCTCGCGAGGTTTTCAAACTGCACGGCCACGAAGAACGCCTGCGCGTCGAGCATCCCGATTGCGATCACGACTTCCCGACCGAGATGCGGCAACAAGCCTACGAGCTGTTCGACCGCGTGTTGCGATAACCCACGCTCTTGGCGAGCGTGGCTACCAAGTTTCGATTTCTCCAAGGAACCGATCATGCCGTTGTCACGCCGCCAATTCCTAACCACCGCCGCCGCGATCGTTGCGGCTCCGGCTGTCGTCACTGCCAGCAAGACGGAAAAGCCGTTGATCGTCGGCGAAGGGGAGCATCGCTTCGAGGTCCAACACGAGTGGCCGCAGCTTCCCGAAAAATATACTTGGCAGACGACGCACAACGTCGCGGTCGATAAGTCGGGCAACCTCTACGTCATTCACGAAGGGCGCACCGATCTGAAGGATCACCCGTCGATCTTCGTGTTCGACCCGGAAGGAAAATTCATCCGTGCGTTCGGTGCTCAGTTTCAGGGTGGTGGACACGGGATCGAGATTCGCCAAGAGGGGAGCGAAGAGTTCCTCTACGTCTGCGCATATCAGCACCTTAAGACGTTTGCGAAGATGGATCTGAAGGGCGGAATCATCTGGCAGCAATATGCGCCGATGGAATCCGGCGTTTATGCGCCGGGTGAGAACACTCGCCCGGAAGACCGCCCGGAACGGGACAAGGTGTGGGGGCCGAATCGGTTTCTGCCGACGAACTTCGCGTTCCTCGACGACGGCGGCTTTCTGTTGATCGACGGGTACGGAGCCTCCTACGTCCATCGCTACAACAAAGATGCCAAGTGGGTCAGTTGCTTCGGCGGTGTCGGCGACAGCGAAGGGAAGTTCCGGACTCCACACGGCGTGTGGATCGACAAACGCGAAGGCCGCACGCCGTCGATTGTCGTCTGCGATCGTGCTCATCACACGCTGCAATACTTCTCGATGGACGGCAAGTATCTCGAAACGATTAAAGGCTTCGGCCTGCCAGCCAACGCCGAGACGTGGAAGAACTTGCTCTGCATTCCGGAACTGCACGCGCGCGTCACGCTGCTCAACGAGAAGAACGAAGTGGTCGCTCGGTTGGGTGAGGATGTGGCTCGCATCACCGCGAAGGACGGCGGACAGATTCGCGGCGACAAGTCGAAGTGGATCGACGGCAAGTTCGTGCATCCGCATGACGCCTGCTTCGGCGCGGACGGCAGCATCTTTGTCGCGGAGTGGGTTGGGACGGGGCGCGTGTCGAAGCTCAAGAAGTTGGGATAACAGCCGACAGCTTTCAGCCGACAGCCATCAGCCGGCTGAAAGCTGTGGGCTGATGGCTGTCGGCTGTTATCACAAAACGAAAAGGCCAATCATGCGAAACCACAAGAATCTCATGTTCTGGGAAGAACTCATCCGCGTGTTGGTTCGCAGCTACCGATTCGCGACGTCGCTTCCCGGCAATGACCAGTTCACGCTGGGAACCGAGATCAAACGGCAAGCGGTTCGGGTGCGGACGAAAGTGGTCGCGGCCGGGTCGATCGAATCGCCCGTGGAATCCGCCAATGCTCTGGATGCGGCCTATCAAGGACTGAAGGAAATTGGATCGAGCATCGAGTTCGCGGTGGAACTCGGCATGACAAAACCGGAGTTGGTCAGCGATCTGCTGGAATCTCTGGATCGGTTAGCGGGGGCGGTGTTTTCCTATCGCCGTTCGATGTCGTAGCGTTGCACTCGGCCGCGAGCTTCACACAATACCGCGACTGTTCCCCTCCGCTTCCAGGCTAGGAAAGGCTCAACATGAAATACCTCGTTGAATTCATCGGCACGTTTTTTCTCGTGACCACCATCGGCTGCACCGTCATCGACGGAGGCGCAGGAGTCATTCCACCGCTGGCGATCGGCTCGGTGCTGATGGTCATGATTTACGCGGGAGGACATGTTTCCGGAGCACACTACAACCCGGCGGTCACGCTGGCGGTATTTCTGCGTGGGAGGTGCCCGGCCAAAGATGTGCCCGGTTACATGATCGCTCAGGTTCTGGGTGCGGTCGCGGCGGCGGCGATCGTGCTGTTCCTCAAGAAAAATCCGACAGTCGAATCCGGCACGTTGGTTGTGCCCAATGCGTTGGCTGCCGAGTTCCTCTTCACGTTCGCGTTGTGTTACGTCGTGCTGAACGTGGCGACGTCAAAGAACACGGCGGGCAATTCCAACTACGGTCTGGCGATTGGCTTCACGGTGATGGCCGGAGCCTTTGCGGTCGGCGACATCTCCGGAGGCGTGTTCAATCCGGCGGTCGCTGTGGGCCTCATCATGATGGGCAAGGTCGCTGTGGCGAACATCTGGGTTTACCTGGTGGCGAACTTCGCCGCGGCTGCGGCCGCCGCCACGGTCTTCAAGCTCATCAATCCGAACGACAAGTAAGCCATGCAGAACGTCGAAGTCGCACGCCTGTTCGAGGAACTCGCCGACCTGTTGGAACTCGACGGCGCGAACCCGTTCCGCGTGCGAGCGTACCGCAACGCCGCCCGCACGGTCGAAGCGTTGTCGGCTGACGTGGCGGCGATGGTCACGCGCGACCCGGCCGAGCTGCTGCAACTCGAAGGGATCGGCAAAGACCTCGCCGACAAGATCGTCGTCATCGTTCGCACCGGTCAGTTGCCGCAGTTGGAGGAGTTGAAAGCGAAGATCCCGCCCGGTGTCGTGCAGATGTTGCGCATTCCGGGACTTGGCCCGAAGAAGGTCGCCGCGCTGTTCAAGGAGTTGGGCCTCGAAACGCTCGACACACTGAAGCAAGCGGCCGAGCAAGGTCGCATCGCGGAACTCAAAGGCTTCGGCAAGAAGACCGAGCAGTCGATTCTCGAAGGACTCGCGATTGTCGCCGAGGCGGGACAGCGCGTCTTCCTCGCCGACGCGAAGGTTGAAGCGGACGCGATCGTCGCCGACTTGCAGCAACTCAGCAGCATCACGCAAGCGACGGTCGCGGGAAGTTGCCGACGTCGCAAGGAAACGGTCGGTGATCTCGACGTGCTCGTCACCTCGTCCGACCACAACGCTGCGATGGATCGGCTCGCGGCGAATCCGCTGGTGGTGAAAGTGCTGGCTCGTGGTGACACGAAGCAGCGCGTTCGATTGCGATCGGGATTGGAACTCGATCTCCGAGTCGTCGCCAACGAATCGTTCGGAGCCGCGTCGCAGTACTTCACTGGATCGAAAGAGCACAACGTCGTGATTCGCCGCCGCGCACAGGAGCGCGGCTTGAAGCTCAACGAATACGGCTTGTTTCGCGGCGACGAGTTGGTTGCGAGCCGCACCGAAGCCGAGGTCTACGCCGCCGTCGGCCTGCCCTGGATTCCTCCTGAACTGCGCGAAAATCGTGGCGAGATCGAACGGGCCGAAGCCGGACAACTCCCGAAGCTCATCGAACTGACCGATATCCGCGGCGACCTGCACATGCACACGACCGCCACCGATGGGATGAACTCGATCCGCGAGATGGCCGAAGCCGCGAAGGCTCGCGGCCTGCAATACATCGCGATCACCGATCACTCGAAACGTGTCACGATGGCCAATGGCCTCGACGCCAACCGGCTGCGAGCGCACTGGAAAGCCATCGACAAGGTCCGCGTTGAAGTCGGCGGCATTGAAATTCTCAAAGGGATCGAGTGCGACATCCTCGAAGACGCAACGATGGATCTGCCCGACGACGTGCTGGCCGAAGCTGATTGGGTGCTCGCCGTGTTGCACTACGGTTTGAAACAGCCGCGCGAGCAAATCGACAAGCGGCTGCTCAACGCGATCCGCAACCCGCACGTCGATGCGATCGGCCACCTGACCGGCCGCTTGGTCAACCAGCGACCCGGAGCCGACCTGACTTTTGAAGATGTCCTCAAAGCCGCCGCCGATCACGGCACTTGGTTGGAGATCAACGCGCACCCCAGCCGGCTCGACCTGGACGACATTCACGCCGCCGCCGCGAAAGACCGCGGCATCCCCATCGTCATCAACACCGACGCTCACAGCACCGCCGGCTTCGACGTGATGCAGTACGGAATCTTTCAAGCGCGCCGAGCGGGCTTGGAAGCGAAAGATGTTGCAAATACGCAAACGCTGAGAGACTTTCAAAACTCGATCCG
>CAMDDX010000012.1 GCA_945893075.1 Planctomyces sp. SH-PL62
GCGTCATCCATGGCTCTACTAAATGAATGTCGTACTGCTTGCCCAAGTTCCCCGGCGTGATGAGCCGGTTGTTTCATGGGGCTGGTGAGCGTTCGGCGAAGACGATGAAAAGTTGAGATTGACGAGGACTATCGATCGGGCGGGATTTGTTGCGTGTTTTCCGGCCCGAAGGGTCGAGACTCGAAAGCCCAGGGCGCAGCCCTGGGTCACGAACCCGCGCTGTAAAGCCAGCCCCAACGGGGCGAAACTCCTGCGGAATCTCCGTGGAGTCACGCCCCGTTGGGGCTTACCAATGGTCGTCGTTCCGTATCCCAGGGCTGCGCCCTGGGCTATCGAGTCTTGCCCCGTTGGGGCAAACGCGCGAAACAAAACACACCGGTTGTTTGGCATCAAGAGACCTCCATCAAGACAAACTTTTCATCACCCCAGTTCTTCGGCTCGTCACGCGGAGCGATGACGGCTACGTATTAAGTCACTTTCTCTGAGACGGTTGCCAGGATTTTTTGTAACTGTTCTAAACGGGCGGGCTTGACCAGGTGGTGATTGAAGCCCGCTTCTAATGCGGTCTGGCGGTCGGCTTCTTGGCCGTAGCCGGTGAGGGCGACGAGCACGGTGTTTTTGAGATTGGGTTCTTGCCGGATTCGTTGCGCGACTTGATAGCCGTTGAGGCCCGGCAGGCCGATGTCCAACAACACCGCGTCGGGTTGGTAATCGAGGGCCACTTGCACGGCGGTTGGGCCGTCGTGAGCCGTTCGCACTTCATGTCCTGATGACTTCAGCAGCATCGAGAAGCTCAGCACCGTATCGACGTTGTCATCGACCACCAGCACGCGCAGCGGTCGTGCGATTGGCTGGCCGGTTTCTGAGATCGGCGACGTCGAAGTTGGTGTCTCCAGCGTCGCCAACGGCAGACGCACGATGAACTCGCTCCCTTGTCCCGGAGTGCTGTGAGCTTCGACCGTGCCTCCGTGCAGTTCGGTGAGGCGTTGCACCAACGCCAGTCCGATGCCCAGTCCCCCTTGTGAGCGGTCTAAGGATCGTTCCGCTTGAGTGAACAGGTCGAAGACGTGCGGCAGGAGTTCCGGGGAGATGCCGACGCCGGTGTCGCGGATGCGGATGACGACTTCAGTAGCAGGCACACTCCGTGTGCCTGCTACATCAAGCTCAACAGACAGCCAGACATGCCCGCCTTCTTCGGTGTACTTCGCGGCGTTGGTGAGCAGGTTGACCAGGACTTGTTCCAGGCGTGCGGCGTCGGCTTGTAGCCAGATTGGTTCTGTGGGGAGCGCGACGGTGAGTTCATGCCGGCGTTGTTCGATCAGTGGGCGGACGGTCTCGACCGCGCCTTCCACGACGGTGCTCACGGTAACGGGGACTTTGCGCAGTTGAACTCGGCCGGTGGTGATGCGGGAGACTTCCAGCAGGTCATCGACGAGATGTTGCAGGTGTCCCATCTGACGTTGAATGATGCTGCGGGCCTGCTGCTGGATCAGGGTCTCGCTGCCTCGCTGAAGGCCGAGCAGTTCCACGGCGTTGGCGATGGGTGCGAGGGGGCTGCGCAGCTCATGACTGAGCATCGCCAGGAACTCGTCTTTGCGGCGGTGCAGGTCGGACAACTCGGAGGCTTGGTTCTTCGTCTGCGTTTCCAAGCGGCTGCGGTCGCTGATGTCCCGGATGTTGCACTGCGCGACTTGCCGGTGATCCCATTGATAGACGTTGCTGACGAACTCGACCTCGACCGGCTGTTCGCTCTTGGATTTGAGCGGCAAGTGGTCGTAGCGGACATAGCCGTTCTGTTGCAGATCTCGAAAGGCGGCTTCATTGGCGGGTTGGTCGCGAAACAGGCCGATCTCCCACAGTTCCTTGCCGACGAACTCGGCCGTGGAGTATCCCGACAGCTCGGTCATGAACGGATTGGCTTCGAGGATTTTTCCGTCTTTGGCGTCGAGGATCAGGACGCCGTCTTTGGCCGTCTCGAAGAGCCGGCGGTACATGTTTTCCGAAGCGTGCAGCTTCTCTTCCAACGTCTTGCGCTCGGTGACGTCTTCGATGGCCAGCAGGATGCGTTCGGTCTTTCGCTGCGGGTCGAGGATGCGTCGGGCGTTGAGCAGCATGATGCGGTGGCCCAGTTGCTCGAATTCGTGCTCGACTTGGAACTCTTCGATGCTGGTGCTCTGCGGCAGGATTTTCTCCAGCAGTTCGCGCAGACGCGGGATGTCCCACTGTTTGGCCCCCAGGTCGTAGATGAATTTGCCGATCGTGTCGGCCGGCTCGACGCGGAACGCGGTGTAGAAGGCACGATTGGCACCTTCCACGCGCAGCTTGCTGTCGAGCACGAGCAGCGGATCGCGCACGGTCTCGACGATATTCTCGGCGTAGTCTCGCGCCGCGGCGACGGCTTGCTCGCTTTGCTTCAGCTCGTCGATTTCCAACAGCAACAGCACCGCGCCGTCGATCTTGTGGTCGAGCGTCGTGTAGGGCCGCAAGCGCAGCGAGTGCCAGCGCCCGGCTTTGTCCAGAACCTCGCGTTCCTGCTCGCTCACGGTGGTGATGACTTCGGAACACAGCGTTTCCAGATCGAGCGGCGTTTTCGCGTCGTCCGTGTGAACGAGGTTGTGCCGGAGGTGGCTGATCGGACGCCCCAAGTCGGTGGCCCGCAGATCGAACTGCTTCTCCGCCTGCGGGCTGAAACGCCGGATGGTCAGGTCGCGTCCGAGTAACAGGACGACCAACCTCGTCGAGTTCTGAAAATTGATCAGGTCGTTGTTGAGGACGTTGAGTTCGGAGTTCCGATGAGTCATCTCATCGTTGACGGTGGTCAGCTCCTCGTTGGCCGACTCCAGCTCTTCTTTGGAGGTCTCCAGTTCCTCGTTGATGCTTTGCAGCTCTTCGTTGGCGGACTGGACTTCCTCGCTGGCCGCCTGAAGTTCTTCGTTGGCCGCCTCGTGCTGTTCCTGAATGGCCTGGAGATACTCGCGCGTTTCGGAGAGATCGGTTTCCAGCTCGGCGATGCGGTTGGCTTCCTCCTGCTTGCTGATCGGCGGCTTGGCCGGCTGTTCGCGCAACGGCGTGCGGCCAGCCTTGTCAGCCTCCTCAAACAGGATCAAGAAGCAAGGTTCGGGCAGGTTCTTGAGCGGGATGATCTCCAGATTGACGGCGCGGGCCTGGCCGTCTTGCTTCACACGGACGTTTTCCCTGCGCGTGGTTTTGTTTTCCTTTTTCGCTTCGTTGATCGCGGCGCGGAGTGGCAGCATCAGCCCCTCGCGCGCCATCTTCAGCACGTTGAAGCTCGCCTTGCCCACGGGGGGTTCGAGGAACGCGCCGGTCGAGCCGCGAAATTGCAGAACGAGCATCTCCGCATCGACGAGCACTCCCGGCGGCGCGAACTGGTTGACGGTGATGCGGTCCGCCTCGCGCTGAGCGGTCAGCTCGCTGCTCAAACCGTCCGCCGGATGCGGCTGCTCCACCTGAGGAGCGAAGGCCCGCCGACCGGACGAAACCCGCTCACCGCGCTCGCGGTTGGCCGGCATGTGAAACGCCGGGGTCGGTGAAGTCTTCTTGGAATAGATTTTGTATTTTCGATCGACCGGCTCAAACAGTTCGGTGAAGCCGCCGACCGATTCCGACGCGCCCAACAGCAGGAACCCTCCCGGCTTGAGCGCGTAATGAAACGTGGGGATCGCCTTCTTCTGTAAGGTCGGACCGAGGTAGATCAGCAGGTTGCGGCAACTGATGAGGTCCATCCGCGAGAACGGCGGATCGACGAACAGGTTCTGCCGCGCGAAGACGACCATCTCACGCAGCGACTTGCTGACGCGATAGCCACCCTGCTCCTCAATGAAGAACCGCCGCAGACGTTCGGGGCTGATTTCCTCCGAGAGGCTCTTGGGGTACAGCCCGAACCGAGCCTTCTCCAACAGCTTTTCGTTGAGGTCGGTGGCGAACACTTGCAGGTTGCGTCCGCGCGGCGACTTTTCCGACGACTCCATGAAGGCGATGGCGATGGAATACGCCTCTTGCCCGGTCGAGCAACCGGGCACCCACACGCGAATGGGATCGTCCCCCGGTTGCTTCAGGAGTTCCGGCAGAACGTCGCGCTGGAGCGTCTCGAACGCTTCCGGGTTGCGGAAGAAACTCGTCACGCTGATGAGCACGTCGGTGCAAAGCGCATCGAGTTCCTTGCCGTTGCCTTTCAGAAATGTGGCGTAGTCCTCCAACGTGTTCTGCTTGCTGATCACCAGACGCCGACTGATCCGCCGCTGAATCGTGTTGGACTTGTAGAGCGAGAAATCCACACCGGAATGGTTCCGCAGCAGCGACAGAGTTTTCGCGTAGCCGTCTTGGGAAAGGAGCGAGGGGCGAGGGGCGAGGGGCGAGTCAGAATCTGGCGAGGAAGCGTCACCATCCGTCTGTTCCGACTCGCCCCTCGCCCCTCGCTCCTCGCCCCGACCCACATACGGATGCTTCGCAATCCGCGCGAGTTCTTTCGCGATGTCCGTGGGCGACAGCACGAGATCCACACATCCCGCCGCCACAGCGCTGCGTGGCATCGAGTCGTATTTGGCCGAATCATCCTGCGCGAAGGTGATGCCCCCCTCGGCCTTGATCGCTTCCAACCCCAACGTGCCATCGCTGGCCGTGCCCGACAGCACCACGCCGATGGCTCGTTCGCGATGGTCCAGCGCCAGCGATTCAAAGAAGGCATCAATCGGCCGATGCGGAGTGCGTGTCTTCGCTCGCGGCTGAAGTTTCAGCATGCCCTCGGCGATGCTCAGGTTCGTATCGGGCGGAATGATGTAGACGCAGTTGGGCTGCACCGCCTGATTGTTCGTGACATCACACACCGGCAGCGAAGTGGCTCGCGAAAGAATCTGCGTCAGCGCGCTCTCGTGCTCCGGATCAAGATGCTGCACCAGCACGAACCCCATGCCGGTATCCAACGGCAAAGCCTTGAGCAACTGCGTAAACGCCTCCAACCCGCCGGCCGAGGCACCGACACCAACGATCGGGAACGACGCCACGGTGCTGCGCTCGTCGCGCGCAACCGAGGCAGCGTCTGTCGGTGCCGGCGATACGACCTGCGTTTCAGTTTTCACGGACTTCTTTTTCTTCATGGAAAAACCTTTGAGATCGGGGGCGGGCGTCCTGTGTTGCGTGTTGCGGTTCGCACTGTGTTCATCCCGGAGGGATTGCAGCCATTAGCCGGGGGTTGAGCGAAGCGATACCCCCGGTTGAGCAGGTCCAAGTTTCGCATCCTGGAGGGATGCCAGCCATGACCTGTGATTGCGGGCGCATTCCGTCGCTGGCATCCCTCCGGGATGCAAACCGGATCGTTGGTTCTGAACCGGGGGTATCGTCCGCCACGGCGGACTCAACCCCCGGCTAATGGCTACGATCCCTCCGGGATAAACCACAATCGCCTCATGTCTTCATCGCTTTCTGTTTCAAGCTCCCCTCCAAAAACTTCGGATGAACCTACTTCAAATGGAGCAAACGTCTTCGTTTTCATGGTGCAACTCCCTTGCGTTGCGACTGTAATTGACTTGGATGAATGGGGGGCGGCGGTCGTACCACCATCTCCGAAACGCTGGCCAAAATCTGCTGCAACTGTGCGAAACGAGCGGGCTTGACCAAGTGGTGATCGAAGCCGGCTTCTAAGGAAGTCTCGCGGTCCAACTCCTGGCCATAACCGGTCAGGGCGACCAGCACGATGTGCTTGAGAGTTGGTTCCTGCCGAATCCGTTTCGCGACTTCATAGCCGTTGAGACCCGGCAAGCCGATGTCCAACACCGCCACGTTCGGCCGGTAATCGAGGGCCGCTTCCAATGCGGCCAGGCCGTCGTGAGCCGTTCGCACTTCATGCCCCGTCGCGTGCAACAGCATCCCCATCGTCTCGGCCGTATCCACGTTGTCGTCCACGACCAGAATGCGGAGTGGAGGGGCGCTAGCCACCGGTGTTTTGAGCGGCACGGCGCTAGCCGCCGGTGGCGTGGACTGTCGTGGTGTCGATGTCCCAGGCGAAGAACCGGCGGCTAGCGCCGTGCCGCTCACTATCGGCAAACGAACGACGAACTCGCTGCCGTGTCGGCACTCGCTATGAACTTCGACAGTTCCGCCGTGTAGTTCGGTGAGGCGTTGCACCAAAGCCAGTCCGATCCCCAGTCCGCCTTGTGAGCGATCCAACGATCGTTCCGCTTGCGTGAACAGGTCGAAGATGTGCGGCAGAAGTTCCGGGGTGATGCCGACGCCGGTATCCCGCACGCGGATGACGACGCTCTTCGTAGCCACGTTCGCCAGAACGTGGGTTTCTGGCGGGCTGGCCCACGTTCTGGCGAACGTGGCTACGGGGGCGACCCCTTCCAGCTCAACCGTCAGCCAAATATGGCCGCCGTCGTCGGTGTACTTGGCGGCGTTCGTGAGCAGGTTCACCAGCACTTGTTCCAGCCGCGCGGCGTCGGCGTACAGCCAGATTGGCTCGGATGGCAGCAACACCGTGAGTTCATGCCGGAGTTCCTCGATCAACGGGCGAACGGTCTCCACCGCACCGCGCACGATGTCGCTCACGACCAGCCGTTCTTGGTGAAGCTGAACTCGGCCGGTGGTGATGCGGGAAACTTCCAGCAGGTCATCAATGAGATGCTGAAGATGCCCCATCTGACGTTCAATGATGCCGCGAGCTTGCTGCTGGGTCGGGTTCTCGTTCGCCTGCTCGAGAACCAGCAATTGCAAAGCGTTGGTGATGGGGGCGAGGGGGCTGCGCAGCTCATGACTGAGCATCGCCAGGAATTCGTTCTTGCGGACGTCGGACTCCTTGAGCGTCCCTAAGAGGGCATCGAGTTTTTCATGGTGACGTTGCGTCGTGAGATTGGTGACGAGGAGTCCGACCGCTGCTCCGCAGTCCGGCGGAAGGGCGTTGAGCGTGAGAAACACCGGGATCAGCGTGCCGTCAGCATGCAGCACATGAGTCTCACCCTGGCTGCCACCGGCGCGACCTTGTTGCAGCAAGCTTTCGTAATCCGTTCGCGCATCGAGTGGGATGAAAACGCGGAAAGCGACACCCATCAGTCGCTCCAGCGGCCGGCCCACCAAGTCGGCAAAGCGGCGGTTGCAATACGCGATCGAGCCGTTGTCGCTGAGCGTGAGAGCACCCTGCTGCATTTCCTCGACCAGCAGTCGGTAGGGACGGTCGGCGGTTTCGAGTGTGTAGACCCGTGCTCCGTTCGGAACCTCGACGACAAACGCATCGACAGCACCGCTGCGAATGGCGCGGATCGTCTCCTCCGCCTCTTCGAGCCGTAGTCGCAGCGTTGCGATTTCTGTCTGGTCGTTCGTGTCTGTCATGAAACGTCTCTGTAGCCACGTTCGCCAGAACGTGGGGAGACTCGCGAAAACCCCACGTTCTGGCGAACGTGGCTACGTCGGACTCGGCCTTATGGTTTCCGTCGCAGGTCCAAGCCCAACAGCACCCGGTCCTGGTTGGAGAGGTCGCCGACCAACCGGCGGAGAGGTGCGGGGAGCTTCTTGACCAGCGTGGGTACGGCGATGATCTGCTCGTCGATCGCCAGTTGCGGGTGCTGGTAAATGTCAATGACTTCCAATTCGTAGCGGCCTTGCAGCCGCTCGTCGCAGATGGCCTTGATGGAGGCAAATGCCTCCGTGCTGCGCGGCGACATGCCGGTGACGTAGAGGCGCAAGACATAGTGCTCGTCGGAAGGAGTTCCGGCCACCAACTTTTCAAAAGCCGCGGTCGTGTCGGAGTCTGTATTTTTCATCGGATCTGTTCTTTCTGACTCGCTTCGTCTGGACCACATCAGCCGCAGGGCGCTAGCCCCAGTTGACGCCAAACAAACCGGGGCTAGCGCCCTGCGGCTGATTTGTCCAACCCCAATTCTTTGTCATGACAATGCACGAGTGTGAAAAACCCTTGGCTCATGATTGACTCCGGTTCGCGGGGCGCAACTGCAACCCGACCAGTGTGCGTTCGGTGTTCGACAGGTCGCCGACGATTCTGCGCAGCGGCTCCGGCAGCCTCCGTATCAGCGTGGGGATCGCCACGATCTGGTCGCCCGCCGCCAGTTGCGGCTGCTGCATGAGGTCGATCACTTCGATCGTGTACCGGCCCGCCAGATGTTCCTCGCACAGCCGCTTGAGATTGGCGAAGGCGGTGACGGACTTCGGAGTCTGTCCGGCAATGTACAGCCGCAGTTCCCACGTTTGCGTCTCTTCGTGGCGGATGCTGCCAGCATCCGAGCCGACGCTGGCAGCGTCGGCCACGACAGTGATTGCTGCGGCGGTCTTGGTTGACGTGTTCATTTGCGGCCCCTTGGTGTCTCGTGGGAACGAGCGAGCGGCTCGGCATCTTTCGACACTTTGTCTCCTTTGCGGCTGATCCCCATGCGATCCCGATCCTGTCGGTGGGTTTCCTCACGAGACCGTTCCTGTTCGATGTCTCGTTTCGCCACTTCCTCTTCCGCTTCGAACTCTTTCTGCAAGACGACGATCCGGGCCTCCTGGGCCTCGCGCTTCAGGACTCGCTCGCGCTGCTTGGCTTCGGCCTCCTGGTGTCGGAGCAGGCTGCCAGCTTTTTCCGCGGCTTCGCGCGTCTGCCGCGCCGAGCCGGTGAGCACTCCCTCCGCACCGAGATACACGTTTTGCAACTCCACTCCCTGGTTGGTCAGCAGGAACTCGCGGAGTTGATTGGAGTGAGCCATGCCGCGCGACTTGAGCACGTACATCACCCGATTCCGCTCGCCGTCCAATTCCAGATCGCGCAGCAACAGCCAGGTATCCACGAGCGTGGAAACATCCATGTTGGCCCCCTCCAGGGCCTCGTCACCACTCGTCAGGCTGGTGAGCAGCGCCGTGATCCCCTGCATCTTGAGGAAGTCGATCAGTCGGGTCAGCATCACGTTGGAGTCCTGACGCGTGCCCACCGATGTCAGGCTGCCGACGGGGTCCATGACCACCACGCGCGGCTTGAACTCGCGGACCAACTTGTGAATGGTCGCCAAGTGCATCTCCAAGCCGTGGATCGCCGCGCGGCTGGCATGGAAGTGCAGCAAGCCCTGCTTCACCCACGGCTCCAGGTCGATGCCGATGGAACGCATATTGCGCAGAATCTGGCCCGGCGACTCCTCGAACGCGAAGTACAAGCAACGTTCCCCGCGCGCGCAGGCGGCGGCCGCGAAGTGGGCGGCGATGCTGCTCTTGCCGCTGCCCGCCGTGCCCGACATGAGGACCGTGCTGCTCCGGTAATAACCCTCGCCGCCGAGCATCGCATCCAGCCGGGGGATGCCACTCGAAATCCGCTCGGTGCTCGCCGTGTGCTGCAAGCCCAGAGACGTGATGGGCAACACGCTGATGCCGTCCTCGTCGATCAGGAACGGGTACTCATTCGTTTCATGGCTGGTGCCGCGGTACTTGACGATCCGCAGTCGCCGCGTCGACATCTGATCGGTCACGCGGTGGTCGAGCACGATGACGCAATCCGACACATACTCTTCCAGGCTGTGTTTGGTGAGCGTCCCCGCGCCGCTCTCGCAGGTGATGACGGCGGTCACGCCCTTGTCCTTCAGCCAGCGGAACAGGCGGCGTAACTCGCCGCGCAGGATCGAGACGTTCGACAGACCGCCAAACAGCGCTTCAATCGTGTCCAGCACGACCCGCTTCGCGCCGATAGAGTCGATCGCGAAGTTGAGGCGGACGAACAGCCCTTCGAGGTCATATTCGCCAGTCTCTTCGATCTCATTCCGCTCAACCCGCACGAAGTCCATCGCGAGCTTCTTTTGCTCGACGAGATCATCCAAGTCGAAGCCGAGCGAACGAACGTTCTGAGTCAGTTCCTGCGTGGTCTCCTCGAAGGACATGAACACGCCGGGTTCACCGAATTGCGTGGCACCCCGCACCAGGAATTCCATCGCCAAGAGCGTCTTACCACAGCCGGCACTTCCGCAGACGAGCGTAGGTCGGCCGCACGGCAGGCCACCCCCCGTGATTTCATCCAACCCCTGGATGCCCGTGGGAACTTTGGCGAGGCCACGGTTCGCTGGCGTCTGTTGATCGGCGTCTTTGCTCATTTTGTTCCCCGTAAATTTGAAAACATCAGCCGCAGGGCGCTAGCCCCGGTTTGTGCCGTCCGAACCGGGGCTAGCGCCCTGCGGCTGATTCGGCCACTGCCAAAACAAAAAAGCCGACGTGGCCGAATCCCCTGAGGGCTTCAACCACGTCGGCTTACCCGTCAACTGGCCCCCCGGTCCGGCCGGGTTGCCCTTCAATGAGTCTTCCGAAATTGAATTCCGTCATCTGATGGAACCGATGCCAAGTCGGCACAAGCTCCCAACGGCGGACAGCATAACGTTCAGAACGAGAGATGATACGGCAGTGTTTGTCTTGCGATTGGTTGTTTGCCGTTTTCGTCGTGAAACGAGTAATGTTTCTCTCCAACGGAATCGACGGTCGCTTGAAATCTCAAACGCCAACTTGCGACGTGATGTGAGCACTGTGAAGCAGCCAACCGCTTATCTCGACACGAATATTATCTCGGCCTATTGGTACGGCGGACGGGATGCTTCGGGATTGGCGCGACGGCAGAAAACTCGTGAATGGTGGAACGATGAGCGAGAATACTTCTCGGTGTGGGCTTCGACCGCATCCGAAGACGAGCTTGCTGCTGGAAAATTTCCACGTCAGGCGGAGTGTTTGCGATTCGTGCGGAAGTTACGCTATTTGCCCATTGACCAAGAAACTCGGCAGGTCGCCGCGAAGCTCGTGGCACTCGGCGTCGTGCCGGGCGAAAAACCAGGCGATGCACTGCAAATGAGTGTTTGCGTTGTCCACGGAATCGACTATCTCTTGAGTTGGAACTACGCACATTTGGTGAACCCGGTTGCTCAGCAACATCTCGAAGAGGTTTGTCGGAAACTTTCGCGGCGTGCGCCGTTGCTCGTGTCGCCAGAGTCGATTCCCAAGGTTTGTCTGGGGCAAGTCATTCGGAGGCGCGAGTCATGAGTGTTGATCCGATCGTGGATGAAGTCCGCCGAGTTCGTGATGAACTTGTGAAAAAGTATGGTGGCTTGGATGGCTGGATCGACCACCTCCAGACGATGGACCAAGCCCGCGCCAGTAAGGCCGCGAAACGTGCCGCGAAGATCACCTCGCCACCAAAAAGCGATCGTCGCAAACCGAAGCCGCGTGGCCGTGTTGTTGTTGTGTCTCGTCGATGACGAATGCGCGAGAATTGATGCTCCATGCGGTTAAGTGAGAAACGTCGGCTCGCCAATCGACGGTGCGAGCGCCTTGCCGCCGAGTTCAGATTTGTTGAGTGCAAATAACGGGCTGATCTCGACGTCCACTCCGGGAGCCACTTCCGTTCCGGCTTGTCGCAACCAACCGGTGTGCAGCTTGACCATCGCGGCACGCGCGGTGGCGGCGGTATCCGTGGCCATCGAGTCGGGGTTCTTCACCGGCGCGAACGTTGCTTCTCGATCACACTCGACCAGCGCCGTGCGGTTGGTGTGGTGCATCAGGTCAAAAATGAACTTCTCGAACTTGATCGCGTTGGGTTCGAGCGGCTGTTGGATTCGCCCTTGCGAATCAATGTGGTCCACCTGCTTGCGGCAAGGATGAGCGGGGAGCGCGTTAGGCCGGGCGGCGATCCGTTTGAGAAAGGGAACTCGGAAGAGATGTGCTCCCGTGTTGCCGGCCCAGAAGAGCGGCTCGCCATCGTCGTCGGTGGCCGTCGCGACCTCTTTGGGGAGTTCGCTGTATTCCAAGATCCAAACCTTGGGGCCTCGGGAAACAAACATGCCCACCTTCTCGGTCGAGCTGGCTCGTCGCACGACTTGGGTGGTGATGTCGGCATTGGCCAGCAGGTGGTGGCCGATCAACTCCGGGTCCGCGATCAGCAACAGCGGGTTGTCCATCTGGCCGTAAAACAACACGTCGATTCCGCGCCGAGCCATGTCTTCAAAACAGCCGGACTTTCGCGCGGCATCGAGAAAGCCTCCGTGCCCATCGGGGCAAGTCGCCAACTCGCCGGGGCTGGCCAGCAAGAGCTTCCGCGTGGTGGCGTCGATCGCGGGGAGCGTTCCCTGGCAGAAGACTCGGAGGTCATCGGGATTGAGACCGAAGGCGTCGTTCTCTCTCAAGAACCGAACCGTCGCTTTGTGCGTGACGTCGCTGGTCATGAGATACAGCGGAATCCGCACGCCATAGCGGCGTCCGAGCGCGACGATCCGCTCAATCAAAACTTGGAACAACGAGTTTCCCGAAACCGGCCCGATCGGAAACATCCCCTTCGGTTGCTCAAAGCCGAGCCGCGTTCCCATGCCTCCCGCGACCAGCACGACTCCGACGCGGCCCTCGGTCAAACAGAGTTCTCCTTCGAGGAAGGCGTCGTGACTGGAAGACTGCTCTTCAAGCGTGATGACCGGCGGTGGCTGAAGAGCCGCTTCGTATTGTGGGTGAAGTGGCGGACGTGACTCGTCGGCCTGCAACAGTTCGAAGTCCAAGTCGTCGATTTGCGTCGCCAGCTTGGCTTTCGCAATCTCATCGAGCTGCTCCCAATGCGCGAGGACATGCTCCTGGCTCGGCACGGCGGATCGAAGCCGATCCAGCAATTCGCTCTTCACGCGATCCAGATCGGCAGAGGTCAGCTCGTCAACTGGGTTGGGCATGACAGTGTTGGGCATGACTGGGTTGGGCATCGTGAGCATGGGAAACTCCCTTGGAAAGAAGCGAGAGGAACTTTGGAAAAAGTACATCCGTGCGAGAACGACCCACGGAACACCGTCAACCTCTTGAAAGAGATGTCCGAGACACAGCACGCTGCCGTCGGCACAACGGCACTCCCATTCCTGAAACGGACTGCGCGTGAAGGCCACGCGATGATGGACGATGTTGTGAGGTGGCCCAAAGACCCAGTCCCACGTCTCGCGAGAACAACTGAGGAACACTCCGTGAAGGTCTTCACGGTTTTGATGCTGGCCATCGAATCGTGAATGCCATGCGGGGAATCGTGCGCCAAGAACCCGCAGTGCTTGGACAAAGTCTGATTGGTTTCCTCGGCGGCCTTGGATCGTCCGTGTCCGTGACCGCGAAATCGCCAATGCGTTTTCAACGTAGCTCATGACGCCTCCTTGCAAAAAGTTTCCGACCAGCACGACGCGCCAGCGAGTGTTGTTGATCGGGATCACTCGCTGGCGCGTCGTGCTGGTGTCGGACCACCCTCTTTCACCTCATGTGGGCTTCGCCCGCAGCCCAAGAAGGTGAAAAATGGCTGGGTGAAAAATGAGACAAAGCCAGAAAACTAAACGATGGGTTGTGATTCAAATGGCTCCTTCGCCTCTTCCATTTTTCACCCAACCATTTTTCACCTTCTTCCGTTACGAATGACGGTTCGTGGATCATCAAACGAGTGACGGAAAACAAACGCGGAAAAAACGCGCATGTTTCGGACAAAGACTCTAGCCCTCACCGCCGACGTCGGGTTTTTCTTTGCTGCCCGATGAATCCAGAGACGTCGGCTGACTCTTCGATTCGGTCCACGTGCTGGCCGCGACGCCGGAGGCCAGCAAGACGACAAACACCACGGTGCCACTGTGTGTGGAAACTTCCGAGGTCGCCTCCAACACGGCGACTCCGGTGAGGACGGCAATCTGCTGCTGCAGCGAACCTCCGGAGGCGAGGAAAACTTGTCGATGACTCTCACGCACCTGAGCGGCACCGACCGGAGTCTTGGCCAATTCCTGCTGAGCGGACGACAACACCCCACGCACTTTGATGACCAACGAGTCGTCGATCAGCACCGCTGTCACGGACTCGGGCGCGCGACCCGTGCGATGCATCTCAAATTGACGCGCCAGGTCGGCCAACTGTTTCGCCAACCAAATGTCGGAGGGGGGATCAACGATGTCTTCCTGCGTCGAGTCGCTCCAATAGCTGTCTTTGACGCCACTCCCCAGCAGGCAAACCAGCACCACAGTGCCGGTGTCCGTAGCCACTTCCGAGGTCGCCTCTAGCACGGCCGCCCCGGTGATCTCTTCAATCTCTTGCAGCAGCGAGCTGCTAGACGTGTGGAAAAGTTGTCGATGCAGCTCGCGCACTTGAGCCGCTCCGACGGGACTCTTCGTCAGGAGTTTGTCCGCGGGGGACAACATCCCGCGCAGAGTGATTACCAACGAGTGATCCACCAGTAACGCCGTCGCGGACTCGGGCGTGCGGCCCGTCCGCTGAATTTCAAACTGACGCGCCACTTCCGCCAACTGTTTCGCCGCCCCGATCTTAAATGGCGGACAGGCGATGATTGTTTGAGCTCCGACCATCATTGTTCTCCCTTAGAAATGAGACCATTCCTCTTCGACGTGGCAAAAAAAAAGCCGACGTGGCTGAACCCCCTCAGGGCTTCGACCACGTCGGCCTACTCTTCAACCAGCCCCCCGGCACCGCCGGGTTGCCTTTTAATGAGTCATCCGAACTCGAATTCAGTAATGCCACGGAGCCGATTTCAAAACTCACACAGGCTCCAAGCGGCGGGCATCATACCGAGCGGAGCGCGAGAAGTAAGTCAGTGTTTGTGTTGTGATTGATTGTTTGCAATTTTTGTTCTCAAACAGGCGATGTTCTCAAACAGGCGATGTCGCGCCGGCTCCCTCTGACGTTGGGGCGATGAAAATGAGGGTTGGCGAAGACTCGTGATCGCGCGGCATTTGAGTCTTGCTTCCCGGCCCAAAGGGTCGAGACTCGATAGCCCAGGGCGCAGCCCTGGGGCACGAACCCGCGCCATGTCCAGCCCCAACGGGGCGAAACTCGTGCGACCTTTCTGTGGAGTCACGCCCCGTTGGGGCTTGCCGATGTTCTTTGTTCCGTAACCCAGGGCTGCGCCCTGGGCTATCGAGTCTTGCCCCGTTGGGGCAAAGCTGTGAAATGAAACAGGCTGGTTTTCGGCCTCATAAAAGAAGGTCAACAGTAACGCCACATCAACTCGCCCCGACCGTTTGAGGCTCTGAAAGAATCGTGACAGGAACACTCTCGGAGGAATGGCGAGCGGCGAAACTCTCCATCGCAGCGCCGTTGAGCGGAGCCAACGAAGTGTTCAATTGCCGAACAAAGCTCGACAACAATTCGCGACCGTCCATGTCGTCGATCCAGCGTGGATCGTGGCTGATGGTGAGGCTGAGCTTCCGGCCGTAATTCGAAACGGCGAAGGCCGCGTGCGTGAGATGACGAAGCGGCATAAAGGGCTCCATGCTTTCGAGAATCACTCCCCCCGAGACCGCTCGCCGATCGCGCCCCAACAAGGGGGATCTTGCCAGCAGAACGCCGAGGTTGGACAGCGCGGCGGAAGCCTGACAATGGGTTCGCTGCATGCGCGCGTGGAGTCGGCCCGGAAACATCCCCAGCAGCTTCAACGCCGGAATAAACGCCAGAGACGTGCGCAAGCGTTTCGTCTCCTCGGTTTGCGCATGCAGGTGGCCGAGCAGCCGAACCGGGTCCGCGAATTGAGTCGCATCTCGGTCGAGAAACGACAGGCTGACCACGTTGGCGGCGGACATGCGATGATCGGTTGACCGTCTGACATTGACGGGCACGCAAACTCGAATGGTCTGACTGCAATGATCGGCCGAATGCCGTCGGTTCCAATCATCCAGGATCAGAAACAGATCTCGCAGGAGGAGGACGTTGAGACTCACACCCAGGCGTTTGGCCGTCACTCGGATTTGTTCGGTGTCGGCTTCGTTGAACGTAAACGTCTGAAATTGCGGAAACTGATCGTCGCCGGAATATTCCGCGGGCAAGGCACGCGGAGTGGCCAGCGGAACCGGCTGATGCTTGAAGTATCGCCCCAATCGGAACAGCGCGTGCCAGGCCGTTTTTATGATCCGCCGCCCGGAGGAACACGACACGTCCCGCTCTTGCAGCAGTCGCGGGTCGAACATTTCCTCTAGCGCGGACAGAGAGGCCGATGTGTGCAGCAGATGGTAGGCCATCAACACGGTATTGATGAAGCTCGACGCTCCGAGGCCATCACAGCAGGAATGATGAATCTGGAGCAGCAGCGTCGTGCCATTTTCCGACTCGCGAAGCCAGAGGCGAAGTCCGGTTTCGGATCTCAAATCCATCCACCGTCCCTTGGCGAAGTGGAACGGAACCTCGGCATCGTTCCAGTCAATCTCCGGTGGTGGGGAAGTGGACTCGATCCAGTGGATGCGCGCGGTCGCATCTGTGGCAGACCCCTGAATCCGGGAATTCAGCAAGGGATGCAGTGTCAGCGCTTTCTTCAAGGCGGCATTCAACTGCGAGCGATCGAATCGTCCCTGAAACTTCAATTGGATGAAGAAGCTCATGGGACGTTCAGGACAATCATCCGCCAGCATGAAATGCTCAAACGGAGCCAACGGCAGCGAGACGGTTTCGAGACTCGCTCGACGCACAAGCGACGGACTGAAGTCTCCGGTAATGACCGGTTGCACGCTCGCACGTCGGGTGAGTGTTTCGGTGATGAAACTAGTTCTGTGAAAGATCGACATGACAATTCTCCTTAATGTTGGCTGAGGTCAATGAGTCCGGCCGCGTGCATCACGCGGGTTCGTCGAGTTTTTGAAAACGCCACCAACCCACGGCGAAGAACGCCGCCGCGAAACTCAAGAGCATCCCGCAGGAGCGGGCGACCACGGCCGCATTGAGGTGTTCTCGAACCAGAAGTTGGTCGTAGGCGATCAAGGCCCACGCATGGGGAGTGATCAACCCGATCTGTTGCAGAAGTTGCGGCTGCCAATCGCGAGGCATGAAGCAGCCGCTGATGCCGGCCATCGTGATGACCAGGAAATTCGCGTAAGCCGACACTTGCGAATCCGTCCGCGCGAGCGTCGCCACCAGCAGGCCGAGCGAGGTCGCAGCCAGCGACGTGCAGACGACGACAGGAATCAACCCGGCGGGCAGCGTGCCCCACGACATGCCGAACAACAGCCGCCCAAACACAAACAGCAGAGCGCTCTGCACCAGCGAGACAATGAAGAAGGGGACCGTCTTTCCCAGCAGCAGTCCCGCGCGTGACACGGGAGCCATCCGCAGCCGGCACAGCGTCCCGATATCCCGCTCGCCGATGAACGAGCGAGCCATGATGTTCACAAGAAAGAAGGCGAACATCACCGTGTAGGAGGGAACGAGAATTTGATAGACGTTGTCCTTGGCACCAGATGCGGCGGCCTCCTTCTGCACCGGCGGATTCATCGCTGCGGCGGCCTCGCGACGCTCCAAGAAGTCGGCGCGGCCGTTGTCGATGATGCGCGAGGCCAGTTTGTTCTTGCGAGTCACATACGGAGCCAGTGATTGCACCGCACTGCCGAAGACCAATTGCCGAACAATCCCCTCGGTGTTCATGAACGAGCCTCGGCAGATGACTTCAATGTCGAGACTTTTCAAACCCTCGGACAATTGGCCTTCGTCGAGATACAGGATGTCGGCGACCGTGAGTTCCTCGACGCGTTCTTGAAACTTCGGACCGATCGAAATCACGGCCATGAAGATTCCGGTCTCCAGCTTGGCGACAGCCTCTTCACGGTCTACGACGAGCTTGGAATCCAGTCCGTCTTTTGAGCGCAGGTTCTCCGCAAACTTCGCCGCCAGTTCGCCCGCATCTTCATTGACGATGGCGATCTGAATGAGCTGGTTCTTGTCCTGCATGGTCAGGAACTGACCCGTCGAGAGACCGAGAATCGTGATGAAGATCAACGGCAAGGCGACCAGAATGAACAACGTCCGCCGATCCCGCTGGAGCAGGCGCAGATCTTTCAAAGTGATTTGCCAAGCGTTCATCCCGTCAGTCTCTCAAGCTGTTTCCGGTGAGTTTCAGGAACAGCCGCTCCAGGTTGTGTTCTTCGGATTCGATGGACTGCAATTCGGCTCCGCAGCCGCGCAGCACATCCATGACTTGGCGGAGTTGCTCATCGAGTGCTGCCCGCTCAACGTGCGCATTCAGAGAAAGCGTGACATGGAGTTCGCCATTCGATGATGGCTGCACTTGGGCGAGTCCGTGCAATCGCTCAATCAGCGCCGCTGACGACGGCGAAATGCTCAGCCGCAGTTCGCGCGGCATGTTGCTCAACAACTCCGGCAATGTGCCGCACTCCAGCAGCCGGCCATGATCCAAGATCGCTACGCGATGACAGATTGCGGCAACCTCTTCCATGTAGTGGCTCGCGTACAGCACGCTGACTCCGTCGCGACACAACTGTTTGACGGCATCGAGCAGATGCGACCGCGATTGCGGATCAACGCCCACGGTCGGTTCGTCGAGAATGACGAGCCGGGGTTGATGCAGCAGCGCGACGCCAAAATTCAACCGCCGCTGCATTCCTCCCGAAAATGTTTTCACCAGATCGTCCGCGCGGTCCGTCAGACCTGTAACGTCCAGCACGGCGGCCACTCGCTGCCTCAGCTTGGTCCCGCGCATGCCATAGAGGCCGCCAAAGAACCTGAGATTTTCCAGCGCGGTCAAGTCGGGATAGATCGCCAGATTCTGCGGCACCATGCCGAGCAGTGCGCGATCTGCGTACTGGTTGGGATCGAAGGGATGTCCTTGAATGCTGATCGACCCGCGATCCGGTTTCAGCAATCCGGCGAGCATGGTCATCGTCGTCGTCTTGCCGGCACCGTTTGGTCCCACCAGACCGAAAATCTCTCCTTCAGCGACGTGAAAGCTCACATCGTCAACGGCGACGACACTTCCGTTAAACGTCTTTCGCAGATGGGAAACTTCTAACAAGCTCATGATCGAGAATCGCTCTCTATGACCAGCCCAGCAGAAAGTGATTCATCACCACCAACATCACGAGCGCCGAGACGCCGACTCGAATGTTGTCGTTGATGCGGGAGGAGACTGATTCCGCGAAGGCACTCACCACCGCCGCAGTTCCGGCACAGAGCAATGCGACAGCCCACGACACGCCGGGCCGGGATTCACCCCAGTAATAGAGGGCCGCCATCGGAATTCCGCCGAGCAGAAAACAGAGCGATCCCGCCCAGGTCTTCTCGCGATTCCAAGGGAGCGTCGGTCCCTTCAGCAGCAGTCCTCCCAACGTGGCCGAGCCATCGCCGAACGCGATGATCGCAAACACGGCCATGCCGATTTCGAGTTGTCCCGGAAACAGCAGGACCGCGAACATCACGAGCATGGAATACCCGATTGAGGAACACAGACAGTTCCGTTCTCCGGGTCGAGAAAAGGTCCGGCCGAAATAGCAGCCGGCGATCGCCAGGGTGATGCAATTCATCGAGAGGTAGAGGAGCCACCCCGGCGTCAGCGGATCGACATGCGGAAGCACCCACAACACGAAGGGGAGCAATCCAGGGGTCATGTGCCACAGTCGCCGCTTGAGTTCTCGCGGCCCCAGACGGTCGGCCACGGTGCTCCACCAGTGAGTCACCGGAAGGTCGGGCCAGAGAGTCCGGTCGGATGTCACCGACGGCCGGGCTGGGAATGCGAGCCAGTGCTCCGCATAGCAACGACTGGCTTGTGTTCGGCCGGAGGTCAGCGACGGAACAGCCTCAATACGAGCCGAAAGGCTCGCGTGCGATTCGTAAGGACGGGCAGGAATCAAGGTGTAGGGGGATGAAACAGACATGGTCGTTGTTCGCTGCAAGAACACTTGAACCGAGACCCTCCGTTGTCTTGCGGGCGCTGAGTCGCGCAAAAAAAAAGCCGACGTGGTCAAAACCCCTGAAGGTTTCATCCACGTCGGCTTACTCTTCAGCCAGCCCCCCGGCACGACCGGGTTGCCTTTCAATGAGTCTTCCGAAATTTGAATTCGATGATCTGCTGGAGCCGATCTTCAAGATCTCAAACAGGCTCCGTTAGCGGGCATCATAACCATGCGGAACGCAGAAAGCGCATCAATTCTTTTTTGCATTTGGTCAATCTCGAACCATTGGTTGACGACGGCCATCGACCAGCCGCCTGACCCTCGATCACAGGCTGCCACAGACTTGGATCTTCAACTCCACTTGGTGGGACTCCAAGTCCGAGTTCTTCATCGCCTCCATCACCACCGCCAGAACCAGTTGCCGAACGTGGTATGTCCCCGACCGGCCATGCACGATGATACGTCCCTCGATGGTCTCAACGCGTAATCGGTGGATGCGCCCGCCGGTTTTCTTCGCGATGAGGTTTTCCAAACGGAGGTTTTGCTCCTCGCAATGACTGCGCGACGTGTGCTTTTCGAGCAACATGTGAAGTCTCCTGACCAATTGCGCGGGTAACAGCGGCTTGGGATGAAAGGCGCTGATCGGAAAACACGAGATGTTGTCCAAAACCAGCAGATCACTGCACGAGGTCAAGATCATCACCGGCACGGTGGCAAGACCGAGAACGTCGTGCATCATCGCGAGCACGCCGTCGCCGCCCCCCCAGGGCAACTGCGGTTCCAGCACGAGCACATCCGGTGCTTGTTCGCGCAGCCGATCAACACACTCCAAACCATTGGGTGCCGTGACGATTTCAAAGCCTGCCCGTGAATGTTCGCGGTATTCCGCCATCAGAGATTCATCGGGGTCCGCAATCAAAACTCGAATGTCCTTTGAACCAAGCGACCGCGACTGAGCAACTACTCCATTATTCATAACAAAATGATTTCCCGTTGAAGTGTGTCCGTTCCCAACGCGGGCGAACCGCGACCAAGTATGTCCGATTCGGGTGGCCTAAGATTTGAGTCGAGCGGCCTCTTTCTCTTCGTCCCGCTTCACGAGCTCTTTGATCTTTTTCTCCTCCCATTTCTTAGCCACACCGCCACCGAACACCTGAAAAGCGTTCAGCAGCAGCCCGGCCCCCCAGCCCATGAGAACCCAGTGGACCCAGAGCTTGTCCGGCTGTGTGACCAGGTTCAGCGTGACCAGGCCTGCGTTCACGACCACATACGCGGCAAGATGGATCCAAAACTCCTTTAACTTCTGCACCTGCTTGGTCGCCATCTGATAGCGTTCTGTCTCTGTCATGATCTTTCTCCTGTTCCTTGGGGAAATGTGCGAACGAGGGTCGGCGGACTGGCTGAGTTCCGCGCCTACTGAAATTTCGCAGTGGTGCTGTTCAATACGCCTCTCAGATCTTGCCAGTCACTCTCTAAGCTGATTTTGAAACTCTCCCACTTTTCCGCAGTGGCCTGCTGCACTTCGCGCAGACTTTCGTGAACGGTCTTGCGTTGGATGTGCAACGATCGCAGATGGTCGTAATACGGAATCATCGGCTCTGCCCTGGCCATGTCTGCTTTGGCCTCGAGTTGCTTGATCTCCGCATCCCACAGACTGAGTTGAGCCTCGTGCTCCTCCACGTAGACTTCTTTCAGTCCCATGATGGTTGCCCCTTCTTTGTTGAGCGATCACATTTTCTTGAACACGAACGCCATGTATTTCGAGTAGCTGTGAACGTGGGCATGAGCTTGGACCGCGTCCGAGACGTCTTTCCAATCCGCCCGTGAGAACGACCGGTAGAGCGGGTTCTTCCACTGCAAAAACCGCCGGCCCCAGTCCGAGTTACCCAAGGTTGAAAGAACCTGAAACAAACCCTGGATGGGACGAGTGACTCGATGGCTCCAGTCACTGCTCGACAATAGATGGAATCCCAAATCGCCCGCCACACGTTCGTACTCAGGGACCGAGAAGAGATCACTCCACTGCCAGATGTCGCGGACAATTTGTGTATCCGGATCGTCGCGATGACTTCGATCCGCGTCCGTGTTCCAGGCAAAATCGACGACGATCAATCGCCCGCCGGGACGCAACACTCGGTGGGCTTCACGCAAAAACTGCTCTCGGTCGGGGAAGTGAAAGGCCGCCTCCAGGCACATCACTCGGTCGAAAGAAGCATCCGGGAAATCGAGGTGCATCGCATCGCCCGACACGTACGACAACTTGTCGACTTGACCGAAGAGCGTTCTCGCGACTTGCACGTTTTCATTCAGCAAATCCAACCCGACGACCGTCGCCTGAGGAAACAGGCAATGCACGATGAATGAGCTTTTCCCGCGGCCACAAGCGACATCGAGAACCTTGTGATGCCACCCGATTTCCAGCAAATCCAGTGACCGAAGCACCAGACGCCGCTGCGCCATTTCCAGATTGGCCACCACGTTCAGGAACGCCAGCGGGCCACGAAACGTGTAGTAGCCGAGGTTCATCAGCGACGGTCCCCACGTCTCCATTCGCAACAGGCGAAAGACGACATTGGAACCGTCATAAGAAGTTTGCACGTTCATCGGCGAGGCACGCCGGGAATCCGCGAGGGAACGCTCGGTAAGAACATCAGCGACGATGAATTCTGTGGCAACGGACATGAAGGATTCCCTGATGAGAGATGGTGATTCGCGGCGGCGGATTCCGCGTGCAATTCCGGAGATGGCCCAAGACTTCGATCGAGACACGGCAAAAAAAAAGCCGACGTGTGGGGAACACCCGCAGGTGTTTTCCACACGTCGGCTTACTCACTAACAAGCCCCCCTGACCTCGGTCCCAATCAGACCCTCGGCCGGGTTGCCCTTTATTCAGTCGTCCGACGACTTCAACTCATTCACTTGGACGGGCGGCGTTCAAAACTCTCGACGCCGTCCCGCACCATCGTGCTTACTGCGGAGATGACAATAACAAGATCACGACGAAACAGTAACTGCTCAACACGCACGTTGTCCGACACGTTGAGCGAGACATCAGGTGGCTTCGCTTGGCGATGACACGAATGTGTCGCTGGGGTTCTCCAGGTTGTGAGCTAATTCAAACGCCAAATGAGTGATCGCCGTCTTCTCGACCATCTCTTTGAGCTCTCGGTCCTGTCAGGTCTTCATCCCCATCTGATTGCAAACCAGCGTGAGCATTTGCAGGATCTTCGTACTCTCTTGCTCGGACAGCAAACCGATCTGCAGATTCAGGTGTGCCCAATGCTCGGCCTGGTGAGCCTGCCGCCTCTGGGTCATCAAGACGAAGGTGGAGAGGAAGACCGCTTCCAAGGCGACGAGCAGCGCCAGGAAGCAAAACGGGTAAGGATCGAATGGGCGAAGTGGGGTCAGCCCCGTGTTGATCGCCACCCAGGCGGCAGTTCCAACAACTTGGGCAACCGCGAAGGTGATACTCCCGGCGTAGCGGCTGATGGTTGCGCCGATGCGATCAACATGGGAACGCTGTCGCACGAATTCCTGTTCGATCTGGGAAATCGTCCGAATGTTGACCTTAGCACTCCCGGAGAGTTTCGGAGGTGATTCACTCATTTCAGTCCCTTGAATTCAGACGGGCCAGGTAGGCGTCGATTCTGCGAGCATTGGTCCCGACATCGCTTTTCCCCACGCGCGACACCGAACGCACATCAATGCGACTTCCCGTCGGTGAGGGTGTGAGTCGCACGACGACATCATCCTTGAAGCCAAACCAGAGCGTGGTGTCGGTCGCCTCGATCCGCAGCGACTGCGGATCGGAGGCCACGATCTTCCAACCCATGTCTTTGGCCGCCTGCAACGCTCGTGGAAAGGCCGCAGCGGGTGAACCGCTCACCATGCCGGGCTTGAGATCCGGGTAGCCCTCTTTCTGTTGCTGGGCGAGTTCCGGCCCACCGTACTCGGCGGGATTTTCAGAGCCGGCGCGAAGCGGCAGGACGGCCACGAATAACGGCGGATGCTCGGTGTCGGTCGTGATGTCGTGGATGTACGGCACGCTCGCCAAATTGTGTTTCCATTGCAGCGTCAGTCCCAGCACACAACCGCCGATGACGATGCCGATGAGCGCGGGATTCATCCCTTGTGGGAACACTTTCCATTGCCAGAGCGCCAAACCAACGAGGCTCACAACAACGCCCGCCAGACTGATCAACCCGGCCCCCTTCACCACGCTGATCCCAGTCTTGAACCCCCACATGCCCAAACGATAGCCCGGTCCCGAAGCACCGAGACCAAGCAGACTGATCACCGACAGGGTCAACCCCAAGCAGCTTACGTAATTCATCGCGATCTCCTTTTTCGGAATGTCATGGTTTTCTGCTGTGCTCCAACACAAACGGCACGGTGAAGACCGATCCGCCGCGTTGGAACTGGCCCCACGCCTTGTAAATGCCGGGCTTGGGGAAGTGAGCCGCGAATTCGACCGCTCCTTCGGGAGCAGTCTTGGATTCGCTGAGCGGGTGCGCGTGGACGTATTCGCGACCGTCCGCGCTGATGATGACGAGATGCCCCATCGCTCCGAGATACGGCTGCAAGTCGTCGACCGGTTTGTCGCTTGCATCGACGAGATGAAATCGTACGGTCGTTTCCTGATCTCGCGGTTGGATGGCGATGTGAGCCTTGATCTCCCCCACGGCAACTTCGTTGGAAGCGTTCGGCACAAGCGTCACTGCCGGTTCGTCATCACCGGCTACGACAAGTTCGCCCGCCGCCAGCCCCGGCGATTTGCCTTGCGGCTGATGGTCGGCAAACAGTCGATACTTGCCAGCCTTCGGAAACGCGAACTCGATCGTGATCATTCCCGAAGCATCCACCTCCGGGTGCAGGTGCGCGAACTCATCGAGTCCCTCGCGCACGACAATCAGATGCACGAGCTTTTCATGCAGCACGTCAAACGTCTTGATCGGCGTGCGGTCGTCGTCCTGAATCTGCAACACGAGTTTCGTGGGTGATCCCGCCTGAGGCTGCGACGGTTCGGTTTCCACCACCAGCTTACGCTGCGTGACCGCATTCATTTTCATGTTTTTATGGCCGCCCGGATTGCCGTGGCCGCCATGATTCATGGCCGGAGCTTTCGACGCCGGCATGTCGTCATGTTTGCCTCCGCATCCGAACGCGCTGGCGATCAAACCAAACGTGAACCAAACTCGCATGATGTGCTCCTTCAATGAGGGTTGCTCCATTTTTGGATTCATGATTCTCTGACCCGCAAATCAGCCGCAGGGCGCTAGCCCCGGTTGGTGTGACGTGAACTCTGACCCGCAAATCAGCCCCGGTTGGTGTGACGTGAACCGGGGCTAGCGCCCTGCGGCTCATTTCATTTACGAGACAGAGCCTAGCCCTCACCGTCTAAGACGCGGTCCTTGTTGCCGCACAACGGATCCACCGAAGTCAGCTCGCTCGTCAATTCGGTCCAGGTGCTGGCTGGGACGCTGGCCGCCAGCACGAAGACCTGCACCACGGTGCCGGTGTCCGTGGTGACTTCCGAGGTGGCCTCCAGCACGGCGACTCCGGTGATGACTTCAATCTCCTTCAGCAGCGAACCGCAGGAGGTGAGGAAGAGTTGTCGATGCAGCTCTTGCACCTCGGCAGCACCGTCCGGCGTCGTGGCGAGGTCCATCTCCGCGGGGGACAACTCACCATGCAGAGTGATTACCAGCGAGACATCGACCAGCTCCGCCGTGACCGACTCTGGCATGCGGCCGGTCCGCTCCTTTTCAAACTGACGCACGACGTCAGCCACTTTTTTCGCCGCTCCGATTTCTGACGGGAGTTCGGCTCTTTCGGAAGGGGTTTTGATTTCTAATTGGGTTTCGATCATCTGGGTTCTCCCTCTGCTGGAAATCACGGCTCCGTCTCGCCGAGACAAATAAAAAAGCCGACGTGGCCGAACCCCCTGAGGGATCCAACCACGTCGGCTTACTCTTCAACCAGCCCCCCGGCACGGCCGGGTTGCCTTTTAAGTAGTCATCCGAAATTCAATTCAGCGTTTCGACGGAGCCAATTCGAAACTGACACAGGCTCCGTCATGGACGGCAGCATACTGTTGGGGGACAGAAGAAAGTAAGCCCACGTCTGTTTTGCGATTGGCCGGCAACAACGGAGACACAATTCATTTGGGTGTAACCGACCTCCCGGTCGGCTCCCCACCGAGCTTGCCTCATTGGTATCTACACAACTTTGGTTGCGACCCCGGTTGACCGCAAAGCAACAGGGGAAACACGAGCGACGTCACCCGGCTCTCCTCTGTGTCCCGTCGCGTCTCTGTGGTGTCCTTCCCGCTTTTCTACTGGTTTCAGTTCCGAAATCTCTTGGACACCACAGAGACGCGACGGGGCACAGAGTAAGACAAAGTGAAATCAAGCCGAAAGGCCCGCCTGAATCTCCTCGTCAACGAGTGCGCGTCGAGAGTTGTTTAGATACCAATGACACAAGGTCGGTGGGGACGTGCCTGGCGACAACATGCCCTGAAGGCCGGTTGAACACAATTCATTTCACCAGTTGCAGCGCGTCTCCTTGTCGCTCAACCGTCGGAATTGAATTCGTCGGTTGGAGACAAATCGTCCGAGCTGCGCTTCGCCAAGCGGTGATGCCGTTTGTATTCTCCGACCCGACCGTTTGCCGTTTTCGCACCGCCATGTGAGCGATGCCCCACGGAGAGTTTCTTCGGAGTGTCACAATGAAGTTTCGGTTTCCCATCGTCATCATCGACGAGGATTTTCGGACAGAGAACACATCGGGATCGGGCATTCGAGCGTTGGCGGAAGCGATCGAACGCGAGGGAATTGAAGTGCTGGGGGTCACCAGCTACGGCGATCTCTCGCAGTTTGCTCAGCAGCAGAGCCGGGCCTCGGCCTTCATCCTGTCGATCGACGACGAGGAATTCACGCCAGGGCCGGAGCTTGATCCCGCCGTGGTGAACCTGCGGGCTTTCATCGAGGAGATCCGCCGCAAGAACGCGGAGATCCCGATCTATCTCTACGGCGAGACACGCACCTCGCGGCACATCCCCAACGACATCCTCCGCGAACTGCACGGCTTCATTCACATGTTCGAGGATACGCCGGAGTTCGTCGCTCGACACATCATCCGCGAAGCGAAAGCCTATACCGACAGTCTGCCGCCGCCGTTCTTTCGGGCGCTGGTCCATTACGCTCAAGATGGATCGTACTCGTGGCATTGCCCCGGACATTCCGGTGGTGTTGCGTTTCTGAAAAGCCCCGTCGGCCAGATGTTTCACCAGTTCTTCGGCGAGAACATGCTGCGTGCCGATGTCTGCAACGCGGTCGAGGAACTCGGCCAATTGCTGGATCACACCGGCCCGGTCGCGGCCTCGGAGCGGAATGCCGCGCGCATCTTCAACGCCGATCATTGCTTCTTCGTGACCAACGGCACGTCGACGTCCAACAAGATGGTGTGGCACTCGACGGTCGCGTCGGGCGACATCGTGGTCGTCGATCGCAATTGCCATAAGTCGATTTTGCATTCGATCATCATGACCGGAGCCGTGCCGGTGTTTCTGACGCCGACGCGCAATCATCTGGGCATCATCGGCCCGATACCGCTGGGGGAATTCACGCCGGAAAACATTCAGAAGAAAATCGAAGCGAACCCGTTTGCTCGCGCGGCGCAAGCCAAGCATCCCGATCGGATCCCCCGCATCCTGACGATCACGCAGAGCACCTACGACGGCATCGTCTACAACGTCGAGACGTTGAAAGAGATGCTCGACGGCAAGATCGGCACGCTGCACTTCGACGAAGCCTGGCTGCCACACGCCACGTTCCACACCTTCTACAAAGACATGCACGCGATCGGCAAAGACCGGCCTCGGCCCAAAGAGACGATGATCTTCGCGACGCATTCGACGCATAAATTGCTGGCGGGAATCTCGCAGGCGTCGCAGATTTTGGTGCGCGAGTCCGAAACACAAAAGCTTGACCAGCATATCTTCAACGAAGCGTATTTGATGCACACTTCGACGTCGCCGCAGTACGCGATCATCGCCTCCTGCGACGTATCGGCCGCGATGATGGAACCTCCCGGCGGCACCGCGCTCGTCGAAGAGTCAATCGCCGAAGCGTTGAACTTCCGCCGCGCCATGCGCAAGGTCGAAGAAGAATGGGGCACCGGCTGGTGGTTCAAAGTTTGGGGGCCGGAACACCTGGCCGAAGATGGCATCGGTCAACAAGACGATTGGATTCTGAAGGCCGACGAGGAATGGCACGGCTTCGGCAATCTCGCGCCCGGCTTCAACATGCTCGACCCGATCAAGGCCACGTTGATCACTCCGGGACTGCACGTCTCCGGCAAGTTCGCGGAGTCCGGCATCCCCGCGTCGATTGTGACGCGTTACCTCGTTGAGCACGGCGTCATCGTCGAAAAGACCGGCCTGTATTCGTTCTTCATCATGTTCACCATCGGCATCACCAAGGGCCGCTGGAACACCCTGCTGAGCGCGTTGCAGCAGTTCAAAGACGACTATGACAAGAACCAACCGATGTGGCGCATCCTGCCGGAGTTCTGCCAGCAGTTCCCACACTACGAGAAGATCGGCCTGAAGGATCTCTGCCAGCAGATCCACGACACCTACAAGTTGAGTGATGTCGCTCGTTTGACCACCGAGATGTACCTCTCGGTGATGCAACCCGCGATGAAACCGTCCGACGCATTCGCCAAGATGGCTCACCGCGAAATCGACCGAGTGGAGATCGACCAACTCGAAGGCCGCGCGACCGCGGTGCTGCTGACGCCGTATCCGCCGGGCATCCCGCTGCTGATCCCCGGCGAACAATTCAACAAGACGATCGTCGAGTACCTCAAATTCGCCCGCATGTTCAACGCACGTTTCCCCGGCTTTGAGACCGACATCCACGGTCTTGTCGAAGAAACCGTCGACGGCATGCGGCGTTACTACGTCGACTGCGTGCAATCGACCGACACGAATGGGGATCAATAGGTTCGATCGTGTCTTTCCTGCGTAGCCATCATCGCTCCGCGTGATGAGCCGAATGGCCAAATCGCGTTGGTGAAGCGTTCGGCTCGTCACGCGGAGTTCCATGCCGATGAAATCGGCCACACGCGCATCAGCGAGAGGAGTTGGTCCGTGTTGACCGGTTTGGCGATGTAGTCGCTGGCACCGGCGTTGAGGCATTTCTCGCGGTCCCCTTTCATCGCTTTCGCGGTGAGGGCGAGGATCGGGAGGGTGCGGAATTCGGGAGCGTTGCGGATTTCACGCATCGTTTCGTAGCCGTCCATTTCGGGCATCATGATGTCCATCAGCACGATGCTCAGTTCGGGCGTGTTCTGGATGATGTCGATGGCGGCGCGGCCGTTGAGCAGGACGGGATCCCCTTCCTCGATGGCATCGCGATCGTCTTCGATGTGTTCTTCGCGCGCGACGGGCAAGACTTTGATCGCGTGACCTCTGACCGATTCGGCTGCGTCGCCGGTTGCCGACGTGGCTCGCGCGCTGTCGGAACCCGCGCACAGTGCCGCCCTGGAGTGCTGCGGCTCGACGCAGCCCTCCATTCGATTGGAACCTCGACGCTCAAAGTCCAACCAGCGCGACCGTCAGAGTTGACTGGCGGATCTCGTTGCTGGAGTCATCGACGTCGTCATTCCAAATGTATGGAGGGCGGTGTCGAGCCACCGCACTCCAGGGTTACCGAACTGCGATCTCGCTGAATTCCTCCGCCGCGAGCCTCTCGCCGCTGTCGAGCCGCTGGGCGTCAGCCCTCTGTCTTCTTGCCGTTGGCGAACCGCGCTCGGCGCGGGGCTCCCGACCCCGCCGCTTCGCTGATCCGCAGGTCTCCCCCCGAATCGCGGGAGACCTGCGGTCGTCCCAGTGCGGGGTCGGGAGCCCCGCGCACAGCGCCGCCCTGGAGTGCTGCGGCTCGACGCAGCCCTCCATTCGATTGGAACCTCGACGCTCAAAGTCCAACCAGCGCGACCGTCAGAGTTGACTGGCGGACCTCGTTGCTGGAGTCATCGACGTCGTCATTCCAAATGTATGGAGGGCGGTGTCGAGCCACCGCACTCCAGGGTTGCCGAACTGCGATCTCGCTGAATTCCTCCGCCGCGAGCCTCTCACCGCTGTCGAGTCGCTGGGCGTCAGCCGTCTGTTTTCTTGCCGTTGGCGAGCCGCGTTCGGCGCGGGGCTCCCGACTTCGCCGCTTCGCTGGACCGCAGGGAGATCGACAGCGAATTTAGGGAGACAGCGAATGCAAGAATCGAAGAAGCACTCCCAGAGACAAGCATCGACCATGAACTCGATCGTTACTGCGTTGTGCAGATTGATCGGAGCGACTTCAGACGCCGCCAGCCTCGTCCCGAACGGCCGGTCTGGTCATGCCCGTCAGATCCAAGAGCGAGTCCAGCTCGATCGCTGAGATCAGGTTCTTCGCCAGCACGATCTCTCGAACAGTCTTGCCGGTCCGACGCGCCTCTTCGGCGATCGCGGCGGCCTCGTGATAGCCGAGTTTCGGCACCAGAGCAGTCACCGGCATCAAGCTCGACTCGACCAGCGCGCGGCAACGATCCCGGTCAGCCACGATTCCGCGGACATTGTCTGGGTTGCCAAGCATCACCGGCCCGTGCGAAACACAACGCTCATCGAACGCGCGACAAGCGGCCGCCAGGATCGCGATGGACTGAAGAAGATTGTGTGCCATCAGCGGCATCATCACGTTGAGGTCAAGCTGGCCCATCGCCCCCCCCAGCGTCACCGCCGTATCGTTGCCAATCACCTGCGCACACACTTGGATCATCATCTCAATCATGACCGGGTTCACCTTGCCCGGCATGATCGAACTGCCGGGCTGCAACTCCGGGATTGCGATCTCTGCGATTCCGGTGCGTGGCCCGCACGAGAGCAACCGGATGTCGCCGGCAATCTTGATCAAGCTCACGGCCACAGTCTTGAGAGACCCCGATGCCTCGACCAGTGCGTCGCGAGATCCGATCGCCTCGAACAAGTTGTCGGCCATCCGCACGTCAGGTGTTGCCATCTTCGCCAGCACGTCGCACATCCGCCCGGCGAACTCAGGATGCGCGTTCAAGCCGGTGCCCAGCGCGGTCCCGCCGATCGGAAGTTCCAGCAGATGGGTGCGAGCGGATTTGATCCGCGCAACACCGTGACGAAGCTGCGAAGCCCAACCGCCAAACTCCTGGCCGAGCATGATCGGCACGGCGTCTTGCAAATGAGTCCGGCCGGTCTTCAGCACGTCCTTGAACTCCGCGGCCTTGGTCTCCAACCCCAAGGCCAGAGCCTCGATGGATGGCAACAAGTCGTGATCGATCCCATCGAGCGCCGCCAAGTGGATCGCCGTAGGAATCACATCATTGGATGACTGGCACTTATTGACCTCATCGTTAGGTCGGATCGGCGCGCGGTCTCCCTTATTGCCACCGATCAATTCATTCGCGCGGCTGGCAATCACTTCGTTCGCGTTCATGTTGGTGGAAGTGCCCGAGCCGGTCTGGAAAATGTCCAGCACAAACTCACCTTCCCACTGTCCGTCGGCCACCTCGGTCGCCGCCGTGACGATCGCGTTGGCAAACCCATCCTTGAGCAGACCGAGTTCCTGATTGACCTCAGCAGCCGCAGCCTTCACACGCCCCAGCGCGCGAATGAACCGACAGGGAAATCGAAGACCGGAGATCGGAAAGTTCTCCACCGCGCGTTGAGTTTGTGCGCCGTAGTGAGCACAGGCGGGGACGCAGACTTCTCCCATCGTGTCGATCTCGATGCGGAACTCAGTCATGTGAAACTCCTGCTGCGAAGTCAGCGGCGCTGTGCCGGGCGATCATTAGCTCTTCATTGGTCGAGACGACTTCTACGGCACAGAGGCTCTGTTCGGTGCTGATGCGACGGGCGTTCGAGGCGTTGGCGGCTTCGTCCAAGGCGATGCCCAAATGCTTCAGGCCGTGGCAAATGTCGCAACGGACTGAGACAGCGCGTTCGCCGATGCCGGCCGTGAAGATCAAACGATCGAGTCCGCCCAAGGCTGCCGCGAAGGCTCCGATCTGTTGACGAACGCTGTCGAAAAACATGTCGATGGCCAGCGCGGCTTGGGGGTTGTCGCCTCGAACGGAAAGCAGCGTCTGCATGTCGCCGCTTAATCCTGAAACACCTTTGAGGCCCGATTCCTGATTCACCAGACGTTCGATGTCGCGCGGGCCGTAGCTCTGATGATCCATCAGATAAATCAGAACGCCGGGATCGAGGTCGCCGCTGCGAGTGCTCATCATTAAACCGCCCGCTGGCGTGAAACCCATCGTGGTGTTTATTGGCTGACCGTCTCGGATGGCGGTCATGCTGCAACCGTTGCCGAGGTGAGCGATGATCGTGCGTCCGATCTTCGCTTCCTCGTGAGAGGCGAGGATGGATTCATACGACAAGCCGTGAAAGCCATAGCGGCGGACTCCCGCGTCCCACAGGAATCCCGGCAACGGGTAGCGTTTCGCAAGCTCTGGCATGTGCCGAAAGAAAGCCGTGTCGAAGCAGGCCACTTGCGGCAGTTCGGAGAATCGTTGTTGGGCCAACTCGATCATGGCGATCTGCGGAGGCAGGTGCAGTGGGGCGAAACGCACGAGCGTTCGCAGCGTGTCGAGAACTTGTGCATCGATTCGCGTGGGACCATCGAATTGATCGCCGCCATGCACCACTCGGTGACCGACGACCGAGAAGGCCGGCAACGCCAGCGTCGAGAGTGAATCCATCGCCGCTTCAAACGCGGCTTGATGTGAGAGGCAGGAACGCGGGATCTCTTGGCGTTGGCTGTCTGTCGGCTTTTGAATCCAGACGCGGCCATGCTCTTGGGCGATGCCTTCGACAGCCCCACGCACAAGCTCGACTTCGTCGCCATTGTCACAACGATAGATGGCAAACTTCAGGGACGACGATCCGCTATTCAAGCAGAGGATGTGCATGGTTACGTCCCCTTCCATTTCCAGTCGCGAATTTCAGGCAAGTCTTCGCCATGCTCGGTGATGTACTGCTTGTGTTCGATCAGCTTGTCGCGGATCGCCTGCTTGGCGTAGGCGGCTTGCGCACCCAAGCTCGGCACGCGGTCGATCACGTCGGAGACGAGGCGGAAGCGGTCGAGATCGTTCAGGACCACCATGTCAAACGGAGTCGTTGTCGTCCCTTCTTCCTTGTAGCCCCGGACGTGCAAGTTCTCGTGATTGGTTCGACGGTAGGTGAGTCGATGGATCAGCCACGGATAACCGTGGAACGCGAAGAGGATCGGCTTGTCCTTCGTGAAGAGCGTGTCGAAGTCGGAATCGCTCAGGCCATGCGGATGCTCGTGGGGAGGTTGCAGCTTCATCAGGTTCACCACGTTGATGACGCGCACCTTCAGGTCGGGAAAGAACCCACGCAGCAGTTCCACGGCCGCGAGTGTTTCCAGCGTCGGCACGTCACCGCAACAGGCCATGACCACGTCCGGCTCGCCTCCTTTGTCGTTGCTGGCCCATTCCCAGATGCCGATGCCGGCGGTGCAGTGCTTGATGGCCTGCTCCATGTTCAGCCACTGCGGAGCCGGTTGTTTTCCAGCCACGATGACGTTGACGTAGTGGCGGCTGCGCAGGCAGTGGTCGGTCACGCACAGCAGCGTGTTGGCATCGGGCGGCAGATAGACGCGAATGATCTCGGCTTTCTTGTTGACGACGTGGTCGATGAATCCGGGGTCTTGGTGACTGAAGCCGTTGTGGTCCTGCCGCCAGACGTGCGACGTCAGCAAATAATTCAGCGACGCGATCGGCCGCCGCCACGGAATCTGCCGCGTGACCTTCAGCCACTTCGCGTGTTGGTTGAACATCGAATCGACGATGTGAATGAAGGCTTCATAGCACGAGAAGAACCCATGCCGGCCGGTCAGCAGATAGCCTTCGAGCCAGCCTTGGCATTGATGCTCGCTGAGCATCTCCATGACGCGGCCGTCGGGCGCAAGGTGGTCATCACCGGGAAGGATGTCCGCCGTGGTCGCTCGGTCGGTGACTTCGAAGACGGCGTTCCAGCGATTGGAGGCGGTCTCGTCGGGACTGAAGACTCGGAAGTTCTTCGTGTCGGCGTTGAGCTTGAGCACGTCCCGAATCAACTGGCCTTGATACCGCGTGGACTCGGCTTCGATTGCTCCGGGTTGAGTCACATCGACGGCGTAGTCGCGGAAATCCGGCAGCCGCAGGTCTTGGAGCAACTCGCCGCCGTTCGCGTGCGGGTTCGCTCCCATGCGCCGCGTCCCTCGCGGAGCCAGTTCCGCCAGTTCGGCGTTTAGCCTGCCGGTCGCGTCGAACAGTTCCTCCGGGCGATAGCTCTTCATCCAGTCTTCGAGGATGCGAACGTGATTCGGGTGCGACATCTTGTCCATCGGCACTTGATGCGAACGGGTGGTGCCGACGACCTGCTTGCCATCGACTTCCTTCGGCCCGGTCCAACCTTTGGGCGTTCGCAAGACGATCATGGGCCAGCGCGGGCGTTGCGTGAATCCATTCGTCCTTGCGTCCTGTTGAATCTGTCGGATCTCGGCAAAGACTTTGTCGAGCGTTTCGGCCATGAGCTGGTGCGTCGTCTCCGGGTCATCCCCCTCGACGAAGTACGGCGTGTAGCCGTAACCGCGAAAGAGTTGCTCCAGTTCCTCGTGGCTGATGCGCGCGAGCACCGTCGGGCCGGCAATTTTGTAGCCGTTCAAATGCAAGATCGGCAGCACCGCTCCGTCATGCACCGGATTGAGAAACTTGTTCGAGTGCCAACTGGTTGCCAGCGGTCCGGTCTCGGCCTCGCCGTCACCGACCACGCAAGCGACGATCAGATCGGGGTTGTCGAATGCCGCCCCGAACGCGTGCGACAGGGCATAGCCGAGTTCGCCTCCTTCGTGGATCGAGCCGGGCGTTTCCGGCGCGACATGGCTGGGGATGCCGCCGGGAAACGAGAACTGCTTGAACAGCCGCTGCATCCCCGCTTCGTCTTGCGAGATGTCGTGATAGATCTCGGTGTAGGTGCCTTCGAGGTATGTGTTGGCCACGAGTCCCGGTCCGCCGTGACCGGGCCCGGTGAGGTAGAGCATGTTGAGGTCATGCTCCTGGATGATGCGATTCAGATGCGCGTAGATGAAATTCAATCCCGGCGTCGTCCCCCAGTGACCCACGAGCCGGGGCTTCACATGCTCCAGCTTGAGCGGCTCGCGCAGCAGCGGGTTGTCGAGCAGATAAATCTGTCCGACAGACAGATAGTTCGCGGCTCGCCAATAGGCGTCCATTTTTCGCAGCAAATCAGCGGAGAGAGTGGCGGTCATGAAATCGTTGTCCTTCCTGACGAAAACGAGGAGTGTCGGTAAGCCATGTCATCCGAAGTACGCCTTCAGCACATATTCCTGCATCATGCGTTGCGTGTTGAAGAACGAGCCGTTGAGTGCGATGGCGTGACGCATCACGTCGATGAAGCGGTCTCGCTCCCGATAGAAGGCGGGAATGACGGCGTGCTCCAACTTGTCATAGAGGGCAGCGGCGTCTCGGGCGCGATCCGCGTGTGTGTTCCGGTCTCGGCCGTTGTCGCCGATCGACCAGCCGGTGACTCCTTCGATGCAGCCCTCGATCCACCAGCCGTCGAGAATGCTCAGCGACGGAACGCCGTTCACGGCGGCCTTCATGCCGCTGGTGCCGGAGGCTTCCTGCGGTGGCTCGGGAGTATTCAGCCACACATCGACTCCCGCCGTGACCAGTTGGCCCAACGCCATGTCGTAGTTTTCGAGATAGGCCACGCGCACTTCGGGCTTTACTTGCTGTTGGAGTTGATGCAGCCGCTGGATGAGCAACTTGCCGTCGTGGTCGCACGGGTGAGCTTTGCCGGCATACACGACCTGGATCGCACCGTTGTTCCGGGAGATGGCTCGCAGCCGCTCGATGTCGTCGAACAACAGGTCCGCTCGTTTGTAGGTCGCGGCGCGGCGGGCAAATCCCAGCGTGAGCACATCCACGTTCATGCCTGCATTCGCCTCACGGTTGACGTGCTCGATGAGCGCCTGCTTGGCGGCCATGTGAGCCTGCCACACTTCTGATTTAGGGATGTTCAAAGCGTACCGCAGGCTGAAGTTGTCGTGCTGCCAACCGGGGATGTATTGCTCGAACAATGTTCGGAACGGTGCCGAGGTCCAAGTCGCGACATGCACGCCGTTGGTGATGGAGTCAATCGCATGGCGGGCAAACATGCTCTGCGAAATCTCGCCGTGTCTCTTCGCGACGCCGTTGACGTAATGGCTCAGGTTCAAAGCCAAGTAAGTCATGTTCAGGAGGCCGTCGCAGCAGAAGACATCCTTCATGCGAAAGACATCTCGATCTCCCATCACGCGGGTCACCAGCTCCAGAGGAAACTGGTCATGCCCCGCCGGCACAGGCGTGTGTGTGGTGAAGACGCATCGCCGGCGGACCGCTTCGACATCGTCCTGATTGGGTGATGCTCGCCCCGCCTGCCGCGCATGTTCTTCCAGCAGTTCCAAAGCCAGGAAGCTGGCGTGGCCTTCGTTCATGTGGAAGCGCTCCAGGTGGTCGTATCCCAGAGCGGCCAACAGGCGGACTCCGCCCACGCCCAGCACGACTTCCTGACACAGTCGATAATGCGAGTCGCCGCCATACAGAAAGTGCGTCAACGTCCGGTCCCACTCGGAGTTCTCCGGCAAATCACTGTCGAGAAAATAGACGGGCACCGTGGCTCCGCCGCACCCCATGACTTGTCTTTCCCAGGCGCGGATGTGAACGGTCCGCCCCTCAATCGTGACCGAGGCTCGCGCGGGCATCTCGCGCAGATAATCTTCGATAACCCACCGCACCGGTTGCTCGGTCTGCCAGCCGCTTGGGTCCAGTCGCTGATCGAAGTAGCCGGCGCGGTGCAGCAACGAGACGGCCACGAGCGGCACGTTCAGATCGGCGGCGGAGCGCACCGTATCGCCCGCCAGAACACCCAGGCCGCCGCTGTAGGTCGGCATCCCCGGTTCGAGGCCGATCTCCATCGAGAAGTAGGCGACCGTGCGTTGTTCCGTCACGAGGGACTCCTGTTTTGAGAAACGGAATGGCGAGGTTGTCGTCAGGCGAACCAACTTCAAGACGGCACGCTGCGGACTGCGACTCGCTGGATCACTTTGACCAACTCCACCACGACGATCGGCAGCAGAGAACACGCTGTGATCACTCCCCAGTCCGAGACCGTCGGCGGGACAGTATGCAGAACCTTCTGCAAGAGCGGCAGGTAGACCGCTGCGACCTGGAGGATCAGACAAATTCCCGTCGCCGCCCAGAGCCAGCCGTTCGTAAACAGCCGGCTGGTGAACGCCGATCGTCTCTGCGAACGCGCGTTGAAGGCGTGGAAGACTTGAGCCAGAGCCAGCGTCATGAAGGCCATCGTCGTTGCCTGTCGCAAGCCCTCCCCTTCGGTCCCGTGCCAGTGCATACCGACTCCAAAGGCGAAGAGAGTGACCCCGGTAAGCAGCACTCCCTGCCAGACAATCAGGCCGACGAAACGGGGAGTGAGCAGCGACTCCTGCGGATCGCGTGGCGGACGATTCATCACGTCGGGTGCCGATGGCTCCAGCGCGAGAGCGAAGGCCGGGAAGATGTCGGTAATCAAATTGAGCCACAGAATCTGCAACGCCACCAGCGGCAGCGGCCAGCCAATCATCAGAGCGATAAACACGGTGAGGATTTCTGAGATGTTGCACGACAGCAGGTAATGCAGGAACCGGAGAATGTTCCCGTAGATGATCCGCCCCTGCTCGACGGCCCCGACGATGCTGGCGAAGTTGTCGTCGGTGACCACCATGTCGGCGTTTTCCTTGGCAACCTCGGTCCCCTTGATGCCCATCGCGATGCCGATGTCCGCCTGCTTCATGGCCGGGGCGTCATTCACTCCGTCCCCCGTCATGGCGACGATGTGCCCCTGCTGCTGCAACGCTTCGACGATCCGCAGCTTGTGCTCGGGAGAAACGCGGGCAAACACGGCAGCGTCGGCCACAATCCGCTTCCAGCCCTCAGCGTCCAAGCCGGTCAGCTCGCGACCGTGAACGGTGACTAATGGCCCCCCTTCAAGATTGCGATCAAGACCCAGTTGCCGCGCGATCTCGGCGGCCGTTGTCTGCTGGTCGCCGGTGATCATCACGGTCCGAATGCCCGCTTCGCGACAGGTGGTGATGGCGGCTTTGGCCTCGTCACGCAGCGGGTCGCTCATGCCGACCAAACCGACGAAGGTCAACTCCCGGTCGAAGTCGGCCTCGGTGTAGCCATTTGGCAATTCGCGATACGCCAGACCGAGGACGCGCAGCGCCGCACCAGCCAACACTTCGTTGGTCTCCTCCCAGCGCCGACGATCATCGTCCGTGAGCGGCGTCACCCCCGCGGCTCGGAACTGTAAACTGCTCGACGCGATCATTGTCGCCGGCGCACCTTTGACGAACGCCAGCGTCGGACCTTGCGACGCGCGATGCACCGTCACCATGCGCTTACTGGTGCTGTCGAAGGGGACTTCGCTGAGTCGCGGGAATTCGGGGGCCAGATCGGCCGTGTTCATCCCGGCCTTTTCCGCCGCGACAATCAAAGCCGCTTCGGTGGGATCGCCCAGCACGGTTTCTTGGCCGTCGGTCCGTTCCACTTTGGCATCGTTGCACAACATGCCGATGCGCAGAGCCAGCGAAAGGTGCTCGTCAGAGCGCGGGTCTACGGGCTTGTCGCCGTCTTGAAACTTGCCGACCGGCGCATACCCCGCACCGGTCACTTCGATGCGGCGGCCATCCAGCATGAAGACGCACGCGGTCATCTCGTTCTTGGTCAGCGTCCCGGTCTTGTCGGTGCAGATGACAGTGGTGGAACCCAAGGTCTCAACAGCAGGCAGCCGGCGGACGAGCGCACGCATCCGAGCCATGCGTTGCATCCCCAGCGCCAGCGTCATGGTGGCCACAGCGGGCAGACCTTCCGGCACTGCGGCGATCGCCAGAGAGACGCCGATTTCCAGCATGTGCCAGAAGTCGGTCACGCCGCGCAACCAGCCCGCCACGACGATGACGGCACACAGCGCCAACACAATCACGATGAGCAGCCGACTGAGCTGCGCCAGCTTTTGTTCCAACGGAGTGGCGCGAGTGGTTGCCTCATCAATCAGGATGCCGATCTTGCCGACCTCGGTTTGCACGCCGGTGTCGGTCACCAGCAACCGGCCGCGTCCGTCCGTGATCGTCGTCCCCAGGAAGGCCATATTAAGACGGTCACCAAGTGCCGCATCCTCGTCGGGGAGCGGATCGGCTGTCTTGGTCACCGCGTTGGACTCACCAGTCAAAGCCGACTCTTCAATTTGTAATCGCACGCACTCGACGATGCGGCCATCAGCGGGGACTCGTGCCCCGGCCGCCAGGACGATCAGATCGCCCGGCACCAACTCGGCCGCCGGAATCTCGTGCTCCGCGCCGTCACGGATCACATGAGCGACGCGGACCGCCTGCTTTTGCAAAGCGGACAACGCCTGCGCCGCCTTCCATTCGGTGAAGAAGCCGATCGCGGCATTGAGGACGATGACCACCAGGATCGCGATGGCCTCAATGTTGTCTCCCAAGGCAAAAGCGATCGCCGTCGCCCCAACCAGCAAAGCCACAATGAGACTCTGGAACTGAGCTATAAAGATCGACAGAGTCGAACGCTGATGCGCCTGAGCCAAGGCATTGAGACCATACTTCGCGAGCCGCCGAGCCGCCTCAGCCTGAGTCAGCCCCTGCGCCACGTCGGACTTCTGGCGTTCGACGGCCTGTTCCACCGGAAGCATGTGCCACGCTTCCGTCCGCGCCGGAGAAACACGCCCTTCGCTGGACTGCTCACGCGGCGGCCGATTCATCGTCATCAAGTCCGTTGCCACAATCGTTTCCTTCATCCAATGACTGCCGCCTCGACGAAACAAAATAAGCCGACGTGGACGAATTCCAGAGGGAAGCAACACAAGGGGCGTGATTCACATTCTTCCCACTCTGTGTCTGGCATCTTTGACCGGCTTGCCACTTTGTGACTGGGTCTGAAGGCCGTTCTCTGCTCCATTCGCCCACGGCTCAAAAGTTTTCCTTGCGGACGTGCTCGCGGATGAGTTCCTTCAGCCGCTCGATGGTCTTGATCTCCGACTTCTTGCTCTCCTCCCAGAACTGCTGCAGCTCGGGGAATTGCTTGGCATTCTCGATGTATTGGTCGTATCGCCAAACGGCGTCGAGACGCTTGCTCAGGTCGTGAATCATGTCGTGGTCGTGATCCCGGATCGCCGGGGTCTTGCCAACGAGGTCGTCCTTCTGAATGTCTTTCTGGCTCATGGCACATCTCCTATTTGGGGGAAAGTTATGGGGCGATACCGATGGGTAACGCCCTCGGAATCAACAAAGGGAATCAACAAAGGGGACGCAATTCATTTCGCAAATGGAGTTGCGTCCCCGTTCGCTGCATAAGTTCTCTGCTTCCGAGTTAGCGGCTGGAAACAGCCGGTGCGGACTGCTCACTCGCGGGCTGAGCAATCAGGATCTTCTTCGGAACCATCTGGCAAACTTGGAACTGGATTTCCTTCTCGACCGTGACGGGAACGCAGACCGTGTAAGTCTCGGTCTTGTCTTCCTTCACGATGTCGCAGAGGGTGACCTGGTACTGTTCTTCGCGAGACTTCGGAACGCAAACCGTGTAGTTGACGGTCCGGGTCTTCTCTTCGGGAACCAGTTTGCAAACCGCCACCTGGCGAGTGCGGTTTTCTGGACGGGAGAGTTGAACTTGGTATTCGTACTCTTGCTGAGAGGCGACCGTCTCACAGACTTGAATCGTGCGCGTTCGGTTTTCCTGGCGACTGAGCTGAACCGGGTATTCGTACTCTTGCTGCGAGGCAACCATCTCGCAGACCTGAATCGTGCGCGTTCGGTTTTCCTGGCGGCTGAGCTGAACCGGGTATTCGTACTCTTGCTGAGAGGCCACCGTCTCGCAGACTTGAATCGTGCGAGTCCGGTTTTCCGGACGGCTGAGCTGAACCGGATATTCATACTCTTGCTGCGAGGCGACCGTCTCGCAGACCTGAATCGTGCGCGTCCGGTTTTCCGGACGGCAGAGCCGAACCGGGTATTCGTACTCTTGCTGCGAGGCCACCCTCTCGCAGACCTGCACGGTGCGAGTTCGAGTTTCCGGGCGGCAGAGTTGAACCGTGTAAGAAAATGGAACCTGCTTGGCCTGTCTCGATTGGCATGTGTACTGAACTTCGCGCCGCACGATGTTCGGCACCCACACGTTTTGTGTCGCCGGACAGGCACCGCACGGAGCGGCGGCAGCGATCTGGCCACAACCACCACACGGTTGGCAACCGTTGGAAGCGGCAACCGTTCGCTGCTCCCAGCGGCCTTGATCTTCGCAAACTGTCCGAGTCTGCACGACCGGGACATTCTCCCAAACTGTGCGAGTTCCCTCGCGTTGCTCCGTGAAGGGAATGCGGGCCGTGTAGGTCTGCTCGACGGTCCTGGTCACTGGCGTATAAACGGTGCGAGTCGCCTTACGGGTCTCCATGTACGGGACGTTGACGGTAAAGGTTTGCTCGACACTCTTCGTGACGGGAGTCAGCACGGTCCGAGTGGCCTTGCGGGTCTCGGTGTAGGGCACGTTGACCGTGTAGGTTTGCTCGACGTTCTTCGTCACCGGCGTATGGAGGGTGCGAGTCGCCTGGCGAGTCTCGGTGTAGGGCACGTTGACCGTGTAGGTTTGCTCGACACTCTTCGTCACCGGCGTCTGGATGGTGCGAGTCGCCTTGCGCGTCTCGGTGTAGGGCACGTTGACCGTGTAGGTTTGCTCGACATTCTTCGTCACCGGCGTCTGAATCGTGCGAGTCGCCTTGCGGGTCTCGGAATAGGGCACCATGACCGTGTAGCTCTGATCGATCATCTCGGTGACTTGCTTGTGCTCGACGTACTTCTCCTCGCGAGTCCGCGGTTCGTTTTCGCTGTACGCCACAGTTCGCGTGCGGGTCTCGGTTCGAGGCACCTGCCGGCTGACTGTGAATGTCCGCTCTTTTTGTTCCTGTTTGTACTCGATGCACTGGATCTTGCGGGTCTGAGTCACCATCACGGGTTCCATCACGGTCTGCTCAACCATGACGGGAGCACACGCGGGTGCCACCGCAGCACAAGCGCTCGGCGCAGAGACACAACACGGAGTCGGCGCACAGCACGTCGCTGCCGGCTGACAACAGCCAGAACGACGCTCGTGTCCAGCCTCGGTCACTGACCCCAGCGCGGCCAGCGCCATCAAAACTCCACCCCATCGCTTCAACATGATGATTTCCCCTTTCACATGACGAACAACAAACCTCTGGACCACCCAGAGGCAAAAAAAAAGCCGACGTGGCGGAACACCCGGAGGTCTTCCACCACGTCGGCTTACTCTTCAATCGGCCCCCCGGCATGGCCGGGTTGCACTTCAATGAGTCATCCGAATTTCAATTCACTGATCACACGGAGCCGATTCCAAACGGTCAGAGGCTCCGTAGCGGCGGGTATCCTACCGTTGGAAAACGAGAGAAGTAAGTCCGTGTCTGTTTTGCGATGGACTGTTTTGTTGCTGACGATCTACTCGTTGCGAAGTGCTCGACTACCGCACGTTGAGACGATCGACGGCAACGAGCACGGCGATCAGCACGGGTACCCAAATCAGCAAGAACGTTGATTGCTTCAGATGAACGACTTCGGGGAGCATGAGCTTTCCCCGGTCGCCCCACGTCAGGACTGTCTTTCCCAGCCACCCGGAACATTCTGCGAAGAGGTACGACCCGGCCATCAGTCCGAGCACGCCCGCGATCGCATCCCAATTGCCTTGGCCGAGCGCCGCCGCTCCTGTCCCCGGGCAGTAGCCGAGCAGCGCAAAGCCAACTCCGAACAACAGCCCGCCGATAATGTTCGCGGCGTAACGAGTGGGTTTGATGTGCAGCGTCACGAGGCCCAGCGCATGCAGGCTGAAAATCCCAACGCACCCCACGACGATGGCCGTCAGCATCACCTTCATGACCGTGAAGTCTTCGAGGAGCAGCGCTCCAAGTAGCACCGGGTATTTCGCGACACCACCTTTTTGCAGGAAGAAGCCAAAGAGCACGCCGAAGAATGCCCCCAGTAGAAGTTGCTGGGAAGAAAACTCTTTCTGCGCTGACGTATCCATTTCGGGGCCGCCCTTCTCGACCGGCAGCGAGGCCGACTGGGCAGGCAATTGAGTGGTGACGGTCATGACATGTGCTCCCGACGATGGCCAGCATTAAAGGCGAAACATCAGCATCGCTGCCGGAATTCCACCGGCGAAAAAACAGAGGACGGCGATCCACGAGCCGACAGAAAGCTGCATCGTGCCACTGATCCCGTGACCGCTCGTGCAACCGCCCGCGAGTCGTGCTCCGAAGGCCATGAAGATGCCGCCGACAAGCGCGGCACCCAGCCGGAGCGTGAGGCTGCCTTCGCCAAAGCGCGCGGCCCACATCGCCGGCACCCATTCGCCGGTCAGTTCGTTTCCCTGCCACGCGGCGAGAAACGCTCCGAAAACTGCGCCGACAACGAGCATCACTTCCCAATCCACCGCCGGCTTGTTGTCCTGAAAGTATTTCAGCGAGTCCGTATGTTTCGGAGCGACGACTCGCCCAAACATTCCCGCCAGCCGCGCATAGCCGTCGAAGCGCCGAGCGGTTTGTCGGAAAAGTAAAATGTGAGCATCGACAACACACCGATCAGCCCGCCGACGAGATAGGGCGACCACGCGCCACCCGAATAATCACGCGGATGGGTGCCCGGCGCGATCGCAAACGCGAACAGCGGAGACAACGCCGAGAGGCCAATGCCGATTAGAAGAAATGTTTTCATGGCGTTCTCGCTCTCGTTACTTCTCGACTGGATACTTGGCATTCAGCCACGCTTGCCAGCTTCCGGGGACGTTACGCACGTCGAAGCCTGCGGTTTTCAGGATGCTCGCGGCGAGGCTCGCGCGGTAGCCGCTATCGCAATAGACCGCGACCGGCTGCTGCTTGCTGAGCTCGCCGGATTTCTTCGGCACCTCCGGCAAGAAGATGTGTTTGGCACCGGGGATGTGCCCCTTCTTCCATTCGCCGGGAGAACGCACATCGAGAATCTGCAACTCGGCTGCCTGCTTCTTCACCTCGTGGACCGTCATCTGATCCAAGTGGTCCAGCGGGAGCCCGGCGTTGTCCCAGGCTTTCATCCCGCCGACGAGATACCCCGCGAACTTCGTGTATCCCGTTCGCAGGAACAGCGGCACGATCTTCGCCACGTCGTCATCGTGCTCCAGCACGAGCAGCACCGGCTGTTCCGGGTCGAGCATCCATCCGGCCCAGATGGAAAGCTCCGGCAAGCCGGCGATATTGAGTGCGCCTGCAACATGACCGCCACCGAAAGCGAGCATCGAGCGAGTATCAACAACAACCGTTTTGCCTTTGCCGATCGCCTCTTGAAACGCCTTCGCAGGGAGACCGGGAACGAGCGGCAAGTTGCCGAGCACGTCCGGTCCCGCCGCGTTCAGCCGCTTCATGCGCTTGTAATAGGTCGGCTCGGGGGGGACGTTCGAGAGGGCAAACTGCTTGAACTCGGCTTTGTCGGGGTGCTGGAGAAAGGGATTGAAGCGCCGTTCGTAGCCGATGGTGCTGGTCAGCCGATCGCCGATGTCCGCCCCGCAAGGAGAGCCGTGTCCGTGGGCCGGATAAATGATGAGGTCATCACCGAGCGTGAGATAAAACTTGTAGAGCGTGTCGTAAAGCTGCTCGGCCAGCTTCTCGGCCTGGTCATCGCCCATCAGATCGGGGCGACCTGCGGAATTCACAAACAGCGAGTCGCCAGTAAAAACTCCCCACGGTTTCGGCGCACGCTTCTTTTCTCCCGCGACATACGACATGTGCTCCGGAGTATGACCGGGCGTGTGCCGGGCGGTCAGGACTAGCTCTCCAAACTCGAAGCTCGCACCATCCTTGATCGCTTCATGATCGAAGCCGTACTTCGCTCCCCCTTCGATGCTCAGAAAGAGCTTTGCCGTTTTCACTCGCGCAGCGAGCTCCCGCGAACCGCTGACCAGATCGGCGTGGATGTGAGTCTCGAAGACATGAGTGATCGCCACCTTCCGCTGGCGCGCCAACTCGACATAGATCTCGACGTCCGGCCGCGGATCAATCACTGCGGCAGTCCCGGTCTTGTCGTCGCCGATCAAGTACGAGAGTTCGGCAATGCCCTCGGTTGAAACGGTCTCAAGAATTAGTGACATGGTTTTTGTTCCTCAGCGCAGCTTGCGCCGCTGCGTCAAATGAAGTTGAAGTGACTGCCGTGCAGGAAGATCTCCGAAGGATGAACGCTTCGGTGCCACCGGAGCACGACCGCGCCGGGGAACCACATTTCCGTCAATCCGGTTGTTAAAGGACTTGGTACCTCACCGTCCGATGTGGGCTGCGGCCATCCCTTGGTGACTTCGTTCGGTGGGAGTCACCGAGGCGGCATAAGGTGCGGGAACAATCCCGGAACCACAGTGGATCGCATACGCCTTCGTGAGTTCGGCTCCAAACAGGAAGATTTGGGCCGTGTAATAATTCCACAACAGCAGCACCACGAACGAAGCCGCTGCGCCATAAACCGAAGTCGTCGCGGTCTGGCCCAGGTACAGGCCGATGAGTGACTTCCCCGCCGTAAAAAGGACCGACGTGACCGCGGCACCAAACCAGACGTCTCGCCAGGCGATCTCCGCGTCCGGCAACAGTCGATAGATCATGGCGAAGAGCCCCGTGATGACACCGATCGAGACCATCCACTGAATCGTGTATGAGAGGACGCTACTTTGCACCCCATCGAACAGCCCCGTCATGGCGGCCATCGCCGCACTTACGGCCAGCGACACGAGCAGGAGAAAGGCAGACCCCAGCACGAGTGAGAACGAAAGGAAGCGGCTGCGCACGATGTCCCAAATGCCGCGACCCGGCTTCGGCTCGACTTCCCAAATGGTGTTCAACGCATCCTGAAGTTGACCGAAGAGACCGACGGCACCAAGCAGTAACACGACCCCACCAACGAGACTGGCAACGATCCCCGCGCCATGTTGACCGGCGGCCGCGACCAGCGCCTGAAGCGCGTCACCTCCTTCCTTGCCAACTAGCGAACGCATCTCTCCCAGCAGCCGGCCTTCCGCTGCCTCGCGTCCAAAAACAAGTCCCGCGATCGCGACGACGATGACGAGCAGCGGGGCTAGCGCAAACGTTGTGTAGAACGCCAGCGCCGCTCCCAGGCGCGGGACTCTGTCCGCTAAGGACTCACTCCCGGCTTCCTTCACGATGTCCCAAATGTCTCGAACAGTCATCGTTGTCACCTCATCCGTGTCACCGAGATTAGCCGCGCGGCGCTAGCCCCGGTTC
>CAMDDX010000013.1 GCA_945893075.1 Planctomyces sp. SH-PL62
TCCGACACCACCTCGATCCATTCGCCTATCTCCGCGACGTGCTTCGCCGTCTTCCCACCACCGAGCCTGCCAACCTAACCAACCTGCTTCCCAATCGCTGGCGGCCTGAGTGACGCATCGGACCAATGTGATCCGCCGGACGCTTACATCATTGCTGAGGATTCTGGGGCGACTCAAACGCGAAGATGGCGACTATGACTTTATCGGAAAGTTACGGCCCACGACCCGAGGAAACTGGCACTTGGGGGATTTGTTGATCGCATTGGAGACGCCGGAGGGGGTCAGTGTCTACTCGCGCGACAAACATTTCGGCGTGTTGTGCCCGGCATTGAACAAACCGCAGCACCGAGGCACCTTGAATCAGCAAGGTGAGTCCTAACGCAGGGCGGTTCGGATTGCTTCCACACTGCTACGCCGGACAAGAAACTCCAGCGGGATGCTTTTCGAGAACCTGCGTCGCCGAAGGAAAGGCGTCAGAAACTGAAAACTGGCGGGAATTCACTGCACCAAGCCCTTGGTCAGTTCCATGAATGCCGTTTCGAGGTTGACCTCTTCTTCGCGGAACAGGGTCAGCTTGAAGCCATTCTCCAGCAGAAGCGTTGGCAGTTCGCTGTAGTCGAGGACTTCGGTGTTGAGCGTTGCGAAGACGGTCCCGTTTTTGGTCTCGACCGATTTCACTCCGGGGTGTTGCTCGATCAGCGCGGCTGCGGCATCGAGGCGGTCCTTCACGCGGATCAGCAGCAGGATGCTGCGGCGGGCTTTGCGCATCACCTCATCGACGTAGCCGTCAATGATGAGGTGGCCTTTCTCGATCATGCCGACGCGGGTGCAGACGTCGGCCAGTTCCGGCAGGATGTGGCTGCTGACGATGACGGTCTTCTTCATCTCGCCGAGCTTCTTCAGCAGGTTGCGGATTTCGATGCGGGCGCGCGGGTCGAGGCCGCTGGCGGGTTCGTCAAGCAGCAGCACTTGTGGCTCGTGCAGCAGCACGCGAGCCAGGCCGATGCGTTGCGTTTGACCGCGCGACAATTGGTTGACCATCGCGTCCCGTTTGAAGGCCATGTCCACGAGTTCGAGTTTCTCTTCGCAGACCTTGCGGCGGCCGGGGCCGTTGATGCGGTAGGCGGCGGCGAAGAATTCGAGGTACTCGATGACCGTCATGTCGTCGTACACGCCGAAGAAGTCCGGCATGAAGCCGACCAGGCGGCGAATCTCCTGCGGGTGCGTGTAGATCGACATACCGCAGACATACGCCTCGCCGTAATCGGGGCTGAGCAGCGTCGCCAGCATCCGCATCGTGGTCGTCTTGCCCGATCCGTTGGGGCCGATGAAGCCGAAGACATCTCCCTCGACCAGCTTGAGGTTGATGTTGTTGACGGCGATCAAGTCGCCGTAGCGTTTCGTGAGTTGATTGGTTTCGATCACGGCGACTTGGTCTCGTTGGTTGGCGTGTCTTTAGAGGGGGGCGTTGTCTCGATCGGAGTGGCCGGAGCCGCTTCGTATTTCGGGAGTGTTCGAAGTCCAGACGTGTCGCCGATCCGTTTGACGGGCAGGAGAAACCGGACGAAGCCGTGATGCCGCGTCGGAGTTCGGGCTGTGCCGTTGAAACGCCACTCGGTGGTCGGTTCGGCGACGCGAGCGATTACGACCGCTCGGTCCTGCGACAGCAGCGGTGACAGATCGAAGGCTCGCAGGCTGTGATGATCGAGGCCCGTGTAGCCTTTGCCGCCAGCCGCTTCGTGCAGCGTCAGCATCTGCAGGATGTCGGACGGGTCGAGGTTCAACGGGTTGTAACGCTCTTGTTCGACCAACACGTCTTCTTGGACTTTTCCTTTCTTGGCGAGCCGCTTCGTGACGGTGGTCCGAGTCAGGAAGCCGCGCAATTCACGTCCGTAGTTGCGTTCGTCTTTTGGAGTCCACGGCTGATCGGCCGGCCAAATGGTGGCTGCTTCGCCGAGCTTCGGATGCGGGTAGAAGATCCATTTCTCATAGACCACGATCCAGTCGCGCAACTCGAACGGCAGGTGATGCACGATGCGACCGCTCAATTCGTTGGCCGAGGCGCTGGTGAGTTCCGATTCGACGAGCGGCGTTTCGGAGATCCACAACGATTCCGAGGTCAGCGATTTCGAGGACCATTGCGCGAAGGGGACGCCGTTCAAAGATGAGCGGTCTGCGGCCGAATGCGCGACGGCGCGTCCGAGATCGAAGCCGCTTTCGCGGTAGAGGCCGCCAGAGGAATTCTCCGGGAAGCCCAACCAACTGAGGGTCGTCAGTGGGCGAGTGGGGTTCAGCTTGGCTGGTGTGGTCTCGATTTTCCAGACGCGATTCTCGGTCGAATAAGTTGTCGCCCACGAGCGTGCGGTCACCTCTTGCCGGCCGGCGTCGATATCCACGACATCCAATTGCGTGAGCTTGGGAGTGTCTCCATTGGTTGCATGAGCCAGCCACACCGTGCCGATGCTGGCGACCGCAACCAGCAGCGGTAGCGTTCCCCATGTCCAATGCGGGCGTTTCAGCAATTTGTGGACGAGCAGATAATCCAGCGGGCCGATCAACGCCGAGTACACCAGCAACAGCCCGAGCGCTTCCCACAACGTCGGTCGTGAGACATCGGGCATGTGGATCACCGCCGCTCGCCACTGCGATGCGAGGTCGGTGATTCCGCTCTGCGACAAAGTGGATCGAACCGCCGACTTGGAGGTCTCTTTTTCGGTGGCTTGTTGCAGCAGGCGTTTGATAAACGCCGTGCGCCCATTCCAGCGTGAGAGGGGTGCCGCCGTCAGATCGACCCCCAGCACAGTCACCTGTCCGTACCCGAAACTCGCTCGTGTCACCAGCGTTCCATCGAGGCACGAAACCAGCACTCGCCCTTCTTGCGGCTTCAAGAAAGTGACTGCTGTGCGATTCGCTCCCAAAATTTTGTGAGCATGGACGGCGTAACTTTCGATGCCGCTCAGGTCGTTCGTTCGAGTCCGTTCGCGAACCGCCACGATTTCGTTCAGCAATTCGGACCACGGTGTGCGCTGAAACTCGTCGAGATCGGTGGCAATCGTGACGACCAGATGACCGCCGCGCCGCAGCCAACGTTCGAGTTCCACTCGTGCCGTTTCCGTCAACGTTGTGCCGCTGGTGACCCAGATGCCATCGAGGCTATCCAAGGCCCAGGGAATCTCAGCCGCGTCCGGCCAATGATCCGACTTCGCGGCCAGCAGTGATTCGGTGGCCTTCAACAACTCGGTGTCTTTCGCGGTTCCCACTTCCAGCCACACGGGTTGAGATTGTCGCAACGGAACAAAGAACGGAGCCTCCGACGACTCCATGTCGCTGCCGAACCGTTTTGGGAGCAGCTTTCTCTTTTGGATCGGCTCCGGCCCGTCGGCCCAGACGCGGACCTCGATATCACCGTCTAGTCGTCCGCTGCGAAACACGCCGACCCAACGCGATGTCGAACCGGTTGACTGCTGTGACAACGGTTGCGAGATAAGCACGCCATCGGGGTCGCTGACAATCACTTCGCAGGCACGAGCGTTGGGGAATACGCCATCGACGATGATCGGTGTCCACTGACCCACTTTGAAGTTGCGATCGAAACCGACTCGCGGCAACAACACTCCGCCGTGGACCCAAGCTGGTCCAGCGAGCAAAGCCAGCGCGGCGACGAGAAAGGGCGTCAGCTTGCGCTTCGCCCCACGGGAACTCCAAGAGATTGTCGATTCGCCACCGCTCACGAAGTCCACCACACCGCTGGTTGGAAGCAATTGATCTGCCCGCGACGCCAAGCCACCGCGAGGGCGGCGGATCATACGCAACCCTTCCGCGAATCGTGAGCGCGGACGACGGGATTCACGAATTTCCCTCGGCCGAATCGGGCCACTCCACAATTTTGTCGGCATACTCGCCGGCGATCACGATCGACTCGAGCGGTTGTCCCGCTCGGCAGATGCAGCAGACGGTTTTCAACCGTCCATGAGCCAGCCGCGTCTCGCCGCGCCAAAACTCGATCTCGTAATTCAGCGACTTCACGCCCTTGCGGACGACGTTCAGTCGCACCTCCAAGAGATCCTCGAAGTACGCCGGAGCCTCAAACGAACAAGACGCCGACACGCGCGGCCAGCCAATCACCGAACCATCCGGCTGCGACTGCATGATGCTCAGGCCCAGCGAGCGGAAGAAGGCGTGCTCGGCTTCCTCCATGTACCGGTAGTAGTTCGCGAAATGGATGATCCCCGCCATGTCGGTGTCGGCGAACTCGACGCGGCGAGTGCTGATGAATTGAGCGAGCATGAGTTGTGTGTCCGAGCTTTTCTGAACTGCGGGGAACAGGCTGGCGGAAAATGGAGGGCGAAAAATGGACGCAGTTGAGATGCGACTCATCTTGTCTCCATTTTCCGCCCTCCATTTTTCGCCTGCCTGTCCGGCTACTGTTCCAACGGAGCCGAAATCTCCAACAAATCCACCGCCGGTCGCCCATCACAAAAGATCGTCGCCAAGCGGCCATACGTCTGCCCGTGCAACGGTATTCGTAGAGCGTCACTCAACCCCGGCCCGGCGGTGATTCGCAAGATGGCTCCCAGGTCGATGTGTAAGAAAACATTGTGCTGGATCAGAATTCGTCCCAGCGGTGTCTGCTCGTGCAGAATTTCGTCGCGGACTCGCTCCGACACCGTTTTCAAATCGAATCGCACGATGCCGAACTGCACGACTTGATCTGTTCCTTGCTTGAGCAACACGATCTTGCGGCTGTAGAGGTCGCCCTCCAATCGCTTCGCCAGCACGCGCACATCGACGGGGGATTTGTGATACGACTCCATCGCCACGGTCATGTGATGATTGTGAGCCAACAGCGACTTGTACGGCTCCGGCGTCATCGCCGACGGCACATGCTCGGCCCGTTCGATCAGCGGCGAGACGCTGGGAAACAGCTCGACCAGGGATTTGAGTTCGTCGTGTGGGTTCATGTTGTCTAAAAATCGTGCGGCAAGTCTTGCGTGGCTTGAGGTGACCAGATGATGCGGCTCATTCGTCTTCCTCAAGCTGCCGGAAGACTTCATCGTGGTCGATGCCCTGACCATCAGCGATTTGCTGGAGACCAATCTCAATCTTCTCGCGGACATAGAGTTGGTACATCAAATCTTCCCAATCCGCGTCCTCCGGAAGTCGTTCAATGATCTCGCGAGCGGCTGTCTTTACGGCACTCATCATCTTCTCCGTTTCAAAACCTTGTTTTGGTCACGCTCGTTCCTACGTGTATCGCACCAGCCGATGCTGCGATTCAAAGTATTCCGGCAGCAGGCTATCGACTTGCAGCAGCCCCTTGCGAGTCAGCCGGACCTGACCGTCATCGACCTCCAGATATCCAGCAGCCTCTTGGTTGCGGAGCGGTTCGGCAAACTCGGCCAGCACGTCGACACCGAACTTGCGAGCGAACACTTCGGAATCGAGATGCCCTTCTTTCATTTGCAGCACAAACTCGCGAATCAATAACTGATGAGCCGTCGGTCGCATCGCGCGGTTGATCGGCAACCGGCCCTCAGTCAGAACCGCCTTTTGATATTCTTCGAGCCCGTCGTAGTTTTGGTAATGCACTCCTTGCAGATGTCCGAACGCGGAGACTCCCGACGCGAGCAGGTCCGTGCCGCGAAACAGATTGTCGCGATAGACGAACCGGTCGGTATTGAGACTCTTCACGAACTCGTTGCCGCTGGAAATCTGATAGCCGGCGGTCAGGAACCGGTCCATCGCCTCGCTGACCCAGCGGCGCTTTGTCGGCCAATCGGCCACCGGTGACATGACGCCGTGCTCTCGCATTTCCTTCGAGATCAGTGTGTTGAACGGCAACTCCATTTGATAGACGGTGATGTTGTCCGGGCTGAGTTCAATCGCCTTCTCAACACACCGCAGCCAGTTCTCATCCGTCTCGCCGATCATGCCGGCGATCAGGTCGATGTTGATCTGCGGAAAGCCAACCTGTTGCAGCCAGTCGTACGCTCGAAAGATTTCCGGAGAGAGATGCGCCCGCCCGTTCTCTTCCAGAATCGCGTCATTGAAATTCTCGACGCCGAGCGACACGCGCGTGACGCCGATTTCCTTCAGCGTCTTGACCTTCTCCAGGTTGAGCGTCCCCGGCTCGCACTCGAACGTGACCTCGTCCGCGTGGTCCCACGAGATCGTCCGCCGCAGCGTGTCGCGCAGAAACAGCAACTGCTTTGAGCTGAGATAACTCGGCGTCCCGCCCCCGAAGTACACGACCTGCAACTGCCGCCCGCGCACCGCCGGCTGCTGTCCGAGCAACTCAATCTCGCGGCCGAGCGATTCGACATACTGCTCGATCGCTGTCGCGTTTTGATTCGTGTAGACCCGGAAATAACAAAACTTGCACCGCTTCCGGCAAAACGGAATGTGCAAATACAGCCCCAGCGATACATCCCGATTCGGCTCGCTGGCGAACGCCGATTGAATCTCGCCGACCAACTCCGTCCGCCATTGCGAGAACGGCGGATAGTTCGACACGAAGTAGCTGCCGACTTCGGTAGACCCAACTGCCGGAGTGACGGTGGGAGTTGTCACCGGCAGGATTGTTATCGGTGTCGCAGTTTGGGCATCACTCATGGTTTTTCCGTTGTCGTCGTTGCTCATCGGACACGACGCTTCCAGACAGAAGGATCGCGTCGATGATGGAAGACCGCCAGGACGACAATTCGTTTTGGCTCAGCTTGGAATAAGACGCTGTAGGGAAAGCGGTCCACGATGGCTTGGCGAATTCCTTCAAAGACGACAGGGAATTGGCCGGGATGTTGGCAGATTCGTTCAAAGGTCGCCTGCACCTTGGCAACGAAATCACGTCCGAGGCTGGCGTGTTGTTGTTCGTACCAATCGGCCGCCTCATCAAACTCTGCCTGAGCGGCTCGGCGCAGTACCACTGGCAGTTTCATTGGCCCAGCCTCGCCAAAGTCGCTGCCTTGACCGCCTCCCAAGAGACCACGTCATCGGGATTCTGTTCATGGTCCCGCAATCGGTGTTCGAGCTCTTGCTGTTGCGAATCGGTCAGCGGCGCTGCCCGCTGTGTCGGAGCGATGCTGTCCCAGATTTCTTCTACCAGCAACAACCGGTCTTCAACGCTCAGCCGGTCAATGTGTAATTCAGTAAGCAAGGGCATCGACGGTCTCCGTTCATGAACTCGGATCAATCTCTTTCGCATTGCGGACGATCTACTTCGGCGCAAATTCGGAACGCGCATAAGACTCCAAGAAACCACACTCGACACACCGAAATGTTGCCACGGGAAGTTTTTGGCCGAACCAAATCCCCTTCACGCCAGTCAAAAATGATTTTTCAGGCGTGCCCTCCATCCACTGGCTAATGACGGTCCTATCAAAGCCAATGTTGGCGGGACCGGGAACAAATCCCTGCCTCATTTCACTTTTGCATTTGGGGCAAATCAACGAGTTCTCGTTCACGCCACTGGCTCCCTGCTGGAGTTCATTCACCGAAGCAGATCAATGTCCCGTCGTTTCCTTCGGCTCCGATCACGAGACATCCTTCACCGACGGCCGGAGATGCGGAAATCCCTCGGCCGGGGACTTGATGCCTTTCGATCAGCTTACCGTCGGCGAGACTGGCTTCGTACAAGAAACCGTCCTTCGAGCCGACAAACACTCGGTCGCCGACGACGACCGGTGAGCTGTTGACTTGGCCGCGAGTCGCCAGCTTCCAAACGCCTTTGCCGGTGGCTCGGTCGATCGCGTGGAGTTGTTTGTCCTGGCCGCCGATCAACACCAGCTTGTCGGTCAGCGCGGCGGACGAGTGATACGGTTCGGCACGCTGCGGGTCGCTGTAGCGCCAGACGATTTCTTTCTTGCGCCAGTCGAGGCAGATGACTTCGCTCTCGTGCGTGCCGACATACAGCAGGTCGCCACTGACGGCCGGCGATGCGATCAGGAATCGTTCCAGCGGCATGTCCGTCTCTTGCTCGCCGGTCTCAATGTTGATGACGCGCATGTGCTGATCGCAGCCGGTCACGAACGTGTGCTTGCCGGAAACCGCCGGCGAGCCGTTCACGCGGTCCTCTGTTTGATACTGCCAGAGCTTCGTGCCGTCGGTCGCTTTCACGCAGTACAGCGAGCTGTCATACGAGCCGAAGATCAGCCGGTCGCTGACGACATTCGCCGACGCGATAATCTGTCCGTTCGACGCGAACGTCCATTTCTTCTTGCCAGTCTTGCGGTCGATGGCGTGAAACACGCCGTCCTCATCGCCGGCAAACACGCCGTCGGCGGTCACGGTCGGAGACGACTGAAAGCCGGGCAGAAACGTGTTCTTCTCAACTTTGTCGAGCGTGCGATACGACCACACGATTTCGCCGGTCGAAAGTTTCAGGCAGAGCATCTCGCCGGTGAGCGCTCCGACATAAACGTGTTCGCCGACGATCGCGGCCGTCGAGGTGAAGCCATCCTTCGACGTGATCTTCCATTTTTGTTTGAGCGTCTTCGGCAGCGGACTGCTCGCGACGCCAGCCAAGTCAGCCGTGCGCCGAAATGTCGGCCAACTGGTATCGAGCTTCGTGGATTTCGCCTCTTGTGCCGACGCTGTCATCGACGACGACAGCCAGGCGATTGCGAAGAGCAACATCAAAAAACGGTATAACGGCCATCGGCGTTCGGCTTTCGGCTTTCGGCCGGAACTGTCTTCCCTAGCCCCTAATCCCAATCCCCTAACCCCTCTTCTTACATCGCGCATTCGTAAAGCTCCTGCAAGCTGATGACGTCCACAGGGCGCGGATTGAACTTCGCCGTCCATTGAGCCGCAGCCTCAGCCGCCATGACCGGGATCATTTTCTGAGTGACACCGCACGCTGCCAAGCTGGTTGGCAGATCGACCAAATTCGCGAGTTCGACGATCCGAGCCGCCAGAATCACGCCGGCTTGGGGATCGTCGGCCGAGCACAATCCCGCATCGGCCGCGAGTTCTCCATACAGGATTCCCACCGAGTCCGCATTGAAGCGGATCACTTGTGGCAACATCACGGCGATGGCCACGCCATGCGTCAATCCAAAATGCGCCGACAGTGGATTGGCCAGCGCATGAGTTGCGCCGAGCATCGAGTTTTCGATCGCCGCGCCGGCGAAATGGGCTCCCAGCAGCATCGCTCCGGCATCGGTCAGCAGCGTCGTCGTATCGGTGTGCCCCGGTTGCTCCTCGCAAATCACTGCGGGAAACGCCAGCGCCAGCAACTGCCACGCGCGGCGGCTGAAACGTTGAGACAGGGGGGTTCGCGCCGATGTGACGTGGGCTTCGATTGCGTGGCTGATGGCGTCAATGCCGGTGGCGGCGCAGACGGACGGAGGCATCGAGAGCGTCAGTTCCGGGTCCAGGATGGCGATCCTGGCGGCGGCCTGCTTGTCGCCGCACGCCATCTTCATGTGAGTTTTTGAATCGGCGATGATCGCGAATGACTGAGCTTCGCTGCCCGTTCCGGCCGTCGTGGGGATGGCGATCAGCGGCAGCATCGGCTTCGACACTTTGCCGAAGCCCCAATAGTCCTCCATGCGTCCGCCGTTGGTCAGCAGAAAGTTGATCCCCTTCGCGCAGTCCATGCTGCTGCCGCCACCGAGTCCCACGATCAAGTCGATCTGCGCTTGCTGAGCGACCTCCAAACCACGTTCGACATCGGCGGTGGTCGGATCGTGCTGCACCTCATCGAACACAGTGACTTGCAAGCCGGCTGCCTTCAGCGATTCGACTGCGTGCTGTTCATGCCCCGCTCGCGCCAAGCCTTGATCCGTGACGAGCAACACTCGCTGGCCCTTCAGCTCGCGAGCCAATTCCCCCAGACGCTTCGAGGTTCCCGCTCCAAACAGAACTTGAGTCTGCTCATCATTGAAAGACACCGGCCCCGCCGAATCATCCAGATTGTCGAGCAAGTCCAGCGCAGTCATGCGGAAACTCGTCGGAGGGCGGTTGAGGCGGGGGGACACCAGGCAGGAACGCTCAGCGAGCGTGGCAAGATTCTACGGCGTATCAAAGGCTGCGGCCAAGTCTGTTCGTCGTAGCCCGACTCTCTGAGTCGGGACTGTTTCAACCTCCCGACTCGGCGAGTCAGGCTACGGCCGGCAGCATAAAGCAGATCGAAGTCCCCGCAACGCCCGTGGACTCAGCCCAAATCGTCCCACCATGACGTTGCACGATTCGCTGAGCCACCGCCAACCCGGCTCCCACGCCCGGCACGTCCGAAGAACAACGCTGAAACATCTGAAACACGCGAACCAGATGCTGCGGCGCGATGCCGCGTCCGTTGTCGGTCAACCGCAACAGCCACATCGCTCGCGATGCGGTCGGAGCCGAGTCGATTCGCTCTGCCGTAAGACACACTCGCAGCGGTTCCTCCCGGCGAAACTTGAGCGAGTTCTCCAGCAACTCAGACAGCAATTGCGCGAGTTGCTTCGCGTCCGCCTGCACGATCGGGAGTTGGTCTTGTCCGACGATCGCGGCGGTCTCGCGAATTCGTGCCGTTGTCGCGGCTTTCACCGACTGCCACACCTCCGCGACGTTCGTTGGCGAAAGCGGCTGCCCGCGCGATTCGATCCGCGAGTACGCCAGCAATCCCTCCAGTTGAGCTTGCAGGTCGGTCGCCCCCTTGGACATCAACCGCAAGAAGTTCTGACCGTCCGCATCGAGCGACTCGGCATATCGCCGAGTCAACAAATCCGCGAACCCCTTGATTGCGCGAGCCGACGCACCGAGGTCATGCGACACCGCATAGACCAGTTCTTGCAGCGACTGCTCAGCAGACTTCGCAGTGTTCGGCGGGGGATCGGAAGCGGACATGGCTGAGGCTTCGGGTGAGTTTCGGCTTGCACGCAGAGTATCGGGACGGCCGATTTCGCTCGTCCCCGAAACCGGCAAAGTTTGACAAGCCTCGCTCAACCGCGCCGGTTCTGTGGATTGCTCTGGCGGAACAACGTGTCCCGCAACCCAGGCAATGTTCTGGCGAGTCGCGTTGGCTCGTCCGGAGCGTGAAGAGATGCCGGTTGTCCCTCCGATACCGACTAGAGAACCCCTGGAGTGCTGCGGCCTGACGCAGCCCTCCATTGAATGCGGGGCAACAGTCGCGATGGCCCTGAGATGTCGCCGTCGTCAGCCCACCTTCGGTCGTCAGCGGATAATTCGTCAACCCCGTTCGGATGGAGGGCTGTGTCGAGCCACAGCACTCCAGGTTACTAACGCCAAGGCAGGCAACATGACCGAGCCACTCATTCCTCAAACCGAAGTCGAAGCGTTGCGACAAGAAGTCGCCGCGCTGCGGCACAAACTGCTTCAGTCGCAGCGGCTAAGCACCGTCGGTGCGCTCGCCTCGTCGGTAACGCACGAGTTCAACAATATCCTCACGACGGTCATCAACTACGCGAAGATGGGCCTGCGTCACAAAGACGCGAACTCGCGCGACAAGTCGTTCGACAAAATCCTCGCCGCCGGCCAGCGCGCCGCGAAGATCACCACCGGCATGTTGTCCTACGCCCGCGGCCGAGGCGATCGCCGCGAACCGTACGACCTCGTCACGCTCGTCCAAGAAGTGCTGGTGCTCGTCGAGAAAGACTTGCAGATGCACCGCGCCCGCCTGGAAACCAATTTCTCCGAGCATCCGCAAGCGGAAATCAACGCCGGCCAAATTCAACAAGTCCTATTGAATCTGATTATCAACGCTCGGCAAGCGATGCCGAATGGCGGACGAATGCTGATCTCGGTCACATCCAACCGCGAATCCGGCTTTGCCGAAATCGGCGTCCGTGACAGTGGCTGCGGGATTGCGCCCGAACAATTGAAAAAGATCTTCGACCCGTTCTTCTCGACTAAACAAGCCGACGAGAACGGCCAAGGGGGCAGCGGCCTCGGCTTGTCGTTGTGCCGCGAAGTCATCGAAGCTCATCACGGCCGCATCCGCGTCGAAAGCACGGTCGGCGTCGGCACCCAATTCACGCTCAAGCTGCCGCTGGTTGCAGCAACCGCCGGATCAATCGGCCCCACGAAACCGATGCAGAAGGTCGGCTAAAGTAGACGGCTCACTCCGTGAGCCGAACATTCCGCTCACGGAGTGAGCGGTCTACTATCTCGCCATGCGACATCGAGTTCTCATCGCTGGCCTGTTTCACGAAACCCACACGTTCTTGTCCGAGCGAACTCCGTGGTCAGCTTTCACTGTGCGGCGCGGCAATGAATTCTTCACCGCTCGCGGAGACGGCTCACCGCTCGCCGGAGTCTTAAACATCGCCGACGAACGTGGCTGGGAAGTGATCACCACCATCGACGCGCGAGCCACTCCCAGCGGCACCGTCGAGGACAGCGTCTTCGAGCAATTCTGGTCCGAACTCCGAGCCACCGCCGAGCCAGCGCTCCAGCAAGGTCTCGACGGCATTTACCTCGTCCTTCACGGTGCGATGGCCACGCAGACCATTCGCGATCCCGAAGGGGAATTGATCCATCGCCTGCGAGCGCTTCCGGGCGGCAACAAAATCCCCATCGGCGGAGTGCTCGATCTTCATGGAAATATCTCGTGCGAGTTCGCCGAAGCCACGCAGGCATTCGTCGCGTACCGCAAGAACCCGCATACCGACGCCTGCGAAGCCGCTCGCGACGGCGCAAGATTGCTTGACCGCGTGATGAAATCCGACCGCTGGCCAGTCACGCTGCACGCCGCTCCCAAAGTTGTGTGGCCGCCGACCGGTGTGAGTACTCAAGACGAGCCGATGCGCGTGCTAGAAGAACTCGCCCGCGAGATCGAACGCCAGCATCCCGAGATCGCCGCGGTGAGTGTCTTCGCCAGCTATTCGTTCGCCGACACGCCCGATACCGGCGTGTCGTTCATGGCCGTGACCTTCGGCGATCCGACTGAAGCCCGCCGCGCGCTCCAGTCACTCTGCGACGAAGCCCTCCGACGGCGCGAGCAAGGCAACGTCGTGCCGCCGTCGCTTGAAAGTGCGATACCGACAATCCAGGCCGAGATCGCACGCGGCGAAACGCCGGTCATCATCGTCGAACCCTCCGACAACATCGGCGGCGGAGCACCCGGCGACATCACCCATGTGTTTCGTGCTCTCGCCGCGCACGGCATCAGCAACTCCGCCGTCGTCATCAACGATCCCATCGCGGTCGCGGAAGTGAGGTCACGACCAATCGGCTGGCGCGGATTGCTAACCTTCGGAGGACGCAGCGATGCACGATTCGATTCGCCGGTGACGTGCGATGTCGAATTGCTCTTCGTCAGCGACGGCCAGTTCACGCTGGAAGACCGGCACAGCCATCTGGCCTCGATGTGCGGAGTCCAAATCGACATGGGGCCATGCGCCGTTGTCCGCTCCGTAGGTCAGCCTTTCCTGGCTGACCCGTCCGAAGAAACGAGCGTCCAACGCGCCACGGGTCAGCCTGGAAAGGTTGACCTACACGGGATTCGCATCCTGCTGACCAGTCGCAAGACGCCGCCGTTTGATCTTGGCCAGCTTCGCAGCCAAGGGATCATCCCGGAGACGCTCTCAGTGATCGGCGTCAAAGCCGCGGTCGCGCATCGCCAAGCCTACGATCTGATTGCCAAGCACAGCCACACCGTCAACACGCTCGGCCCCTGCACCAGCGATCTGCGCTCGTTGCCGTTCGAGCAAATCCGCCGCCCCGTGTTTCCGCTCGACCGCCCGTAGCCACGAAAGAATCACATGGACAAGAAAAGCAAAAAACGAATCGATGTTCTGCACAGCAACTTGCAGCGACTCCGTCAGCAGCTCTCTGGAGCGCAGCAGCAAAAGGATGATCTCGAAGAATCGCTGACCCTCAAGAAGCAGATCGCCGCAGTCGAAGCCGAACTGAAATCGCTCACGGAAAGTCAAAGCCCCAGTTCCAAGCGGTAGATCGTTGCGATCGCGGAATTGCTCGAACTGCGGAATCATTGCGACTCTCCGCAGGCGAAGGGGAACGATTCCGTGAGTGATCCGCAACGCAATGGAGACGTGTCGCGTCTGTGTGACGGTCGCTGTTCTGCTGCTTCGCAGTGCCGCATCACGCGGTCGTGTTTCTCGGAGTTCGACCATGATCACCACAGAAACACTCTACCGCTTTTTGTCACCGAATCCGAAGTCTGCCTACAAGCAATTGTTTGTGAGCGGCACTCGTATTCGAGCGCAAGTTCTCTACGGTTGGTTTGCGGGTGACGAGCCGATGACGCCGGAAGAAATCGCCGCCGACTACGGCTTGCCCGTCGAAGCGGTTGAGGAAGCGATTGCCTATTGCGAGTCGCAGCCCCCGGAATTGGAAGAGGATTATTCGCGGGAAGAGGCGTTGATGCAGGCGACCGGAATGAACGAACCGAACTACAAGGATCATCCCACGCCGAAGCTTCTGTCGCCGCGTGAGCGCGAGCAACTGAAACAATCTTGAAGCTGTATTTGGACGACGACTGCGCCTCGCGATTGCTCGCTCGACTTCTCAGACAGGCCGGCCATCAGGTGGAATAACTCATCGAGGCGGACTTACGGCACGTACAAACGGCCGGTGCCACGAAGGTTGTCCAAATCCAATAGTTACTCCAGCAACTGTGCGGCGACTCGTTCGGCATAGTCGCGCTCGCGCATCAGACGGTCGGGGTCGGCGATCGTCAGTACGGGAAGACTTCGAGACGTTCCAAATTGGTTGATCGCAACTTCGAGGGAATTCTCACCGTCAGCATTCCGATTGCCCGTGACCAGGACGATTTCGTTTTGCTGGCAGGCTTCCCAAAGTTCTGTGTCAGCGACGTTTGTGGGGATCGCCAATCGCTCGAACGATTCGATCTCACATGACAGCCCGGTCCACAGATCATCCCATTCCGGCGACGACCAAATCGTCATGAGGACTTGCAGATGCCCTTCGACATTGTGATCAGCCATGATCTTCGGCATCGCTCACCTCGCCGGACCGACGCTTGCGGATTTCTGCCAATCGCCGATTTGCGGCTTCGCGGCTTCGCTCTACTTTTGCTTTCACATCGGGCGGATATTGATAACTGCGATGCCGCTCCAGAATCCGCTGGTACTCCGCCTCGACTTCCTCTCGGTGCGTTTCGATGTAGTCGATCGCCGCTTGAACGTCCCGCGACGAAAGCCGGAACAACGCCGCGATGCGATCCCGATGCCACCTGTGTTTGAGGTAGTCCATGACATCGAAGACCGTGATCCGCGTCCCGGCAATCTCCGGCCCGCGCCCGCGGTTGACGATCGTGTTTTCGACGGTTGTGGACAACATCACTCGTACTCCAAGAATAAGCTGTGCCCCGATTCTATCGCAGTCTTCCGGCATCCGCGAAGACGAAGGTGTTTTCCATTGATCCCAAAGGGATCGAAGCAATTAGCCGGGAGTTGAGCGCAGCGACACCTCCGGTTGGCTGTCGTTACGTGATTGCATCCCGGAGGGATGCCAGAACGACAACGATCTGGCATCCCTCCGGGATGCGGGGCGGGGCGCGAATCGAAACCGGGGGTATCGTTGCGCTCAACCCCCGGGTAATGGCTGGCATCCCTTTCGGGATGCAACCATAGACGCTGTTCCCGTCCCACTTCGCCGCCGGGCTGAGCCAAAAAGAATTGGCCGAACGGCTGGGTTTGAAAGAGCCACAAATCCAGCGTGACGAAGCGACCGACGCCGCCTCCGCCAGCCTCACCCGCGTCTGCGAAATCGCCCGCTCCCTCGGCTTGAAGGTGAAGGCCGAGGCGTCCGTCGCGTAGCCGATTGACCGTGGAAATGAAGTTACCGTTCAAGTGGCAATCGAATCTCCGGCGAGTAAGCTACCTCCAAGGAGAACATGAGCGATGCTGGTGGCAACCAAACGAACGTCACTCTTTGAGTCGAAGGAGCAACCAGATGACGCTCCAAAGCCGGTCGAAACCAATCCCGCATTGGTTGAGATTGACCGGCTCGATGCGGAATGCGAAGCACGCTTCCGAGATCAATTGCAGTTGCAGACCAGTGTTCCTGTTGTCGTCTTTTGACTCCGGTAAATCGCGTTGATACCGTCACTGGAGAGCCAACGGCGGAGCCTATTCGGATTGGTGTCTTTGACCATGATGCTGATTGAAGTGGATGAAGCGCTGACACTGGAGAGATCGTAGGTCAACGGCCGAAGGATCGTCGAAAAGTCCCCGTGTTGCCCAGAGTTTCATGGTGCGGTGCAAAAATGGCAAAGTTTCACGTCGAGCTGCGGTTACTAGGACCGGATGTTTCTCCGGAAACCGTCGACGTCGATGAGCTTCTAGGTCTAATTTCGAAATACAAAGCCGCCGTCTTGGAAACAGCTAAGACGATGAATCAAGCGTTGACCTCGGATGAATCGCGGATGGCCCTCGTGAGAGTAGCCAAAGGAGGTGATCGCTTACGGCTTGCCGTTGATCGAACACTCGCACGTCCAGTGCGCGAGGTCTCGATGGCGGTTCGTTCGAACGATTGGTCGCGGTGTGGCCCGGACGCTTGCAAGTCGATTTCTGATGTATCACGGCAACTGAGGCCACGCCATTGGGAACTTGAGTTGCCATCCGGCGGTCGAGGAGCGAAGCCTGTGCTCCGTGGTGACACGGCAATCACCGCGCCTCCAACATATGTGGCGAGCGGCGAGACTGTTTTGTACGGAACTGTGGATGACGCGGGACGGGAAAAACATCCTCGGCTGCGGCTGATACTCGCCGATGGCACACCTGTTGATGTCACCGGTCCAAGGGATGAAATCAAGCGGCTTGGAGCGCGTCTCTTCGATGAAGTTGCATTACGCGGCGTTGCAACATGGAATTTGGACACAGGGCGTGTCACTCACTTCAGCTTGACTGGAATCGAAGAGTTCAGAGAGACGTCGCTTCTTGAAGCATTTGAAAATCTCGCGAGTGTCGCCGGCTCAAATTGGGATCAAGTGGATGCGAAGAAGTTTGTGCGAGACTTGAGAGGGCACGGCAAATGAAGCTGGTCGCATTTGACACCCAGCTACTCATCTGGGGCGTGCAAGGAACATCCCATCCCAGCCAGGGGCAATTGATCCCTCGTGCAAGAGCGCTGATCGAAGAACTCAGCAAGGCTCAGGTAAAAGTCATCATCCCGCTTGCCGCAGCCGTCGAATACGTTTGCGGTTTTGCAGTGGTCGATCAGCCGAAACAGTGGGATCGGCTTTCGAAGTCTTTTCGACTCATTCCGTTTGATCAACGTGCAGCTCAAATTGCTGCTCAGATCGAGCGACGACGACACGAAGCAAAGGCCACGCCACAGAAGAAAGCTACGAAAAAGACGGCATCCAAGCGGCGATCTACAGATATCGCACGCCAAAAGGTCAAGGTTGATGTTCAGATTCTCGCGACTGCGATCGCGGCAGGAGCGGAGTCAATCTTCACCGACGAGGTTGCACACTTCAGCGAACTGGCGTCCGGCCTGAAGATCAAAGTGCTCAATCTAAAGTCACGAGACTATCAGACGCAGTTTCCTTTCACCGAGTAGCTGCTTGAATGGGCCGAATCCGGACGGTCCAACACATAATGTTAACGTTGCAACGTTGAAAGTGTCTGTCCGCAGGATTTCGCATCAGAAGTGACCGTGTGATGGCGAAGCCGTACCTTGACCATCTGGTTTCGAGTAAGTCGCTCAAGACGAGTTCAGCCGGCGTCCGTGCCTATGTTGCCGCGAAGAATTTGGAAGAGCGACGCCGTTTCGAGCCGTTTGTCTGGCAAGCGCGTGCGTTGAAGGCCACCGCGTCACGAGCTAAATCGCCCGCCGACCTCTTGAACATGGCAGAAATTCAAGAAGCGTTGCTGACAGCGGCTGGCGTGTCAGACAAGGCCGCTGGTCACTTGGAAGACACCGACAAGGTTGATGCGATTGAAGGTTTGATTCGGAATTTTCTCGAACCGGAAGGGGCCAATTTCGTCGAAGAATTGGTCTTCCGCTTCTTACTGACAAAAGGGGACACGCTCGGCGGTGCAATGCGTAATGTCGGCGGATTTCTGGCGCAGTGCCGACTGACACGATCCATCATCGGACATCTGCGGAACGCAGGGCATCAATGTCGCTGGTTGGAATCGGGCAAAACGAAATGGCAAGAACTATCGGACAACGACGCTGACATCGAACTCCGATTGCGAGGCTTGAGTTGGACTGGTCCCGCTGGACCACGAACATTGATTTACAACCTTACGGTTCCAATCGTCCGCAATAACATTGACTTGTGCTTGTTTGATCGAGATGCCGAAACGCTGTCCAAGAAAGTTCACGGCGACGCTTCAGCCTACTTGGCCTTGGGCGAACTCAAAGGCGGCATCGACCCGGCCGGAGCCGACGAGCATTGGAAGACCGCTCACACTGCGTTGAATCGCATTCGGATGGCGTTCACCAAAGCCAAGGCGCGTCCCGTGATCTTTTTCATCGGCGCTGCGGTCGCCACCAAGATGGCAACGGAGATCTGGTCGATGCTCAAGAAAAACGAACTTGAGAACGCCGCGAATCTGACCGACGACGCGCAGCTCGCCTCAATCTCACGCTGGTTGTGTTCGCTCTGATCGCGTTCCGCCAATCTTTTCAAAGGGCCATGAAATGAACCGTCCCCACCAATTCGATTGGAAAAGTTCGGCGGCGAGATGGCTGGTCGTTGCGATCAGTGGACTGCTGAGTCTCACTCTGATGCAGCGTGCAATCGACTCGGCTGAGAAAGACGGCGAGACTGATCCCGCGTTGCAGGCGTGGCTCAAGCCGCACGACTGGCGGAGGGACAGGGAGACGCCGGCTCTGGCGTTGGGGGAGAAGGGACGCTTCGATGATCAGCATATTTTTGCTCCGCACGTCATCCAGCAGGACGGGGAGTTTTGGATGTACTACTCCGGCTCGCAGCGGTGCGTGGAGGCGGGGACGTACAAGGGGGTGGCCAAGGATCCGGCTCAGCCGGAGAAGTCGGATCAGAGACTGTTCAAGCTCGGACTGGCTCGTAGCAAGGACGGCGTCCACTTTGAGCGGCATTCGCAGGAGCCGGTCTTCAGTTTCGGGGACGACATTCATTCCGTCGTGACGGCGGCGATCCTCAAGAACCCCGATGGCTCGGTCTGCCGCGAGAACGGGAAGCTGCGGATGTATTTCGCGGCTGTCGATTTTCCACACGGGACGTACAAGCACGACCTCTACGAGACCACCAGCTCGGACGGCTTGCAATGGGCCAAGCCGACGCTCGTCATGGAGAACGCCTACGCTCCGTGCGTCATCAAGGACGGCGACAAGTACCGCCTGTGGTACTCGTGGATCAACAAGCATCCCTGGCACACCAACCACGCCGAAAGCTCCGATGGAACTCACTGGACGATCTCGGAAAAGCCGTGCATCGTCATGGACCAGAAATGGGAGGTGAAGGATCAGGTCTATCCGATGGTCATCAAAGCCGACGGCGTGTGGGTCATGCTCTATGGCTGCTACTGGGGCGACGACAAACACACGGCGCTTGGCTTCGCGGTCAGTCGTGATGGGCTGACTTGGACGAAGCACGCGGACAACCCGGTCTTCCGCCCCGAACCAAAGCACGACTGGGAATCGAACTTCACGACCAGCCACACGCTGTTGCGTCTGCCGGATGGCAGCTTTCGACTTTGGTACGCGGGACGTCGGCAGCCGCCTTGGAGTAATTTGTATTTCGCCATCGGCACCGCGCAATGGGGCGGGCCTCGAATGATCCCGACGAATTAAGGGAGACGACGAATGGGGAGCAATGAGCTGATCCCGAATTCGTCGTCTCCTTCGAATCGTCGGGTGCAACGGAAATTCGCGATGAAGATTCAGTAGCCACGCTCGCCTTCCCGAAATGAAACATGCTGTTATGAGCCGCAGGGCGCTAGCCCCGGTTCGGATGACACAAACCGGGGCTAGCGCCCTGCGGCTGATCGGGAAGTTGTCGCGATCTCGTTCTTTAGCGATTGCCCTGGAGCTGCGCGGCGGCGACGCCGAACAGGGCACCTTCCAGCAGATGGCGTTCAAAGAACGCGCCGCAGGCTTCCAACGGCGTGTACTGCAACAGCAGGAAGTCGCCCGGTTGCATGAGGACTCGCTCGTTGGGATGTCGCAGAGCGCGGTACAGGTCCACCTTGATCGGCACCTGCGAACCGTTGGGCATCTTGCGGAGGATGATGGCTTGGCTGGCGCTGATGGTCACGTCGTTGTTGAGCGCGGTGATGCCTCCAGTCGCGCGAGTCGCAGTGCCGCTATTGCGACCGGCTTGAGCGATCGCGACGGCTCCCATGACGTCGAGGTCGTAGTCGCGGGGCAGCGTGTACTGGCCGCCGCCGAGCAGTCCGCCCGTGTAGAAGATCTCCGTGTCACGCGATTCGATGAAGACGATGTCGCCATCTTCGAGCAGGATGTCCCGCTCAGTGAACCGTGTTTGTTCGCCGGGCGCGAGACGCACCGGAATTTTCGTCACGCCTTGATTGGCGAGCGTCGGGTCGCCTGTCGAAGCGTGGCCCATCCAACTCTCGGCCGACATCTCCGGCCAGTTGTTTGTGGCTGGCATCGGTGGCATTCCGGCCTGCCAGCTCATGTCGGGTGAGGTCATCGGGACCACTTGCGGCGCGGTGTTCATGAACGGGGGCATGTTCGTTGTCGGTGCCGCGTAGATCGGGCGTCCCGCCGCGTCGGTATTGAACGAGGCCGGCGCAACACGCTGCGGTGAATTGCTCGATTCAAAGCCGAGCGTCGCCATTTGCATGCCGGAGTTCTTGGAGAAGCGAGTCTGTGGTCCGGGCGTCGTTTCCGCGGAGTCGGGAGCTGACACCGGTTCTTGTGCGGGCGTGGGCGGTGTTGCCGGAGGATTCGCGACGGGAGCGTAGTCGTTCGGCAAGGGGCTGAATGAATGCCCGCCTTCGGGTGACGGCGGAATTCCGAGCTGTGATGGAGTCGTGCTCCATCCAGAGTTCGGCGGGCCGCCGGTTGCCAATCCATCCGCGGCCGCACCGCCGTTGCGCCGCTTGCTGCGAATCACATAGATCGTGTTCTCGGCATCGAGTCCCGGCAGGCCGCCGGTTTCAGCCAGCGCGTGCAGCACATCGTTCTTGTAAGCGGTGAGCGTGACCGCTTTGCCGGTGCCCCGTTTCAACGCGCCGAGATTAACCGCTCCCGGCATGCCCGACCCGGCCGGTGCTTCGACACCCTCTTGGCGAATGACGAGCACTCGGTACTGACGCGGGCGATGCAAGATGACCCACACCCGTTCGTTGCCGCTTTGCAGAATTTTCTTGTCGACGGTGTAGGCGCGGCGGACCGTGTCCTCGGCCTGCTTGACCGTCATGCCGCGCACGCAGACAGCGTCATGCAGCATCGGTAACGAGACGGTGCCGTCCGCTCGAACGGGAACCGGATAGCCCAACGCCGGCAAGGCTTCGTCGTTCGCGTTGAAGGACATATTCACCGGAGGCAACTCACCCTCGCGGCGAGGCATGACCCCTTCGATCGAGATCGCCAGCACGTCGCCGCTGTCGAGGTGATACTCGCTCGGCTGCGTTTGGCTGAGCAGTGACAGGTCAATCGTCTTTTTCCCGGACCGCGTCGGGGCTTTGACTTCATCGGGCACGTACCGCGCGGGGACACCGTCGATGGGACGGAACGCCGCGCAGCCGGAAAGGCCGAGCATCCCGGTCAACGCTCCGCAAACAACGGCGCGCGCGAAATGGCCGAGCGACGTAGCCTGACTCTCCGAGTCGGGCTCGTCTTCGTTCCCGACTCGGAGAGTCAGGCTACGGAGAGTCAGGCTACGGAATGAAGAGCAGCGTTTCACCGTGAGGCTCCTTCGGGCTGGAATCCAAAGCCGCTCATGCCGCTGAAGCGTCCCCACGGTGTGCTGGCCGAGACACCGCGCTGCGGTGTCATGGTTGGCGCAAGACGCCGACCACTCATGGGAGCGACCGGCGGATTCACAACCTCACTTTGGGGAATCGGGATCGAATGGCCTCCATCCATCGGAGCGGGGAGAGGTGGTGTCGGAACGGAATAACTCGGCAGCGTGGGACTGAGCCCGTTCGACTCCGCCGAAGGCGGACCGCCGGGGAAGCCTTGCGAATACGGAGCGGTCATCGCGGGAGGATTCATCATCTGCGGCGAGGGGCTCGCACCCGACGAATCTCCGAATGGCAATTGTCCATTCATCGCCGGATTGCTCATCGGGCCGCCATACGGGTTCATCGAATACGGATTGGGCATCATCGGGGTCGGTGAATATGCCGCGCCGCCGCCGAAGCCGCCGTAGTTCGCATTGACGATCGGGGCCGCTCCGAACGAACCGCCATCCAGGCCCGATGCGAGCCGATTGTCACAATCGCGATATACCGAGGTCGGCACCGAGAGCGTGTTCGCAGGCATGCAACACTTGGCGGAGCAGGCTCCGGCTTCATACCCGGTGAACCAATCGCGAGCTTTGTTATGTCCCCAAGTCGTGCGGTACGGAGCCGCCCAGTAACGTGCCGGAGGGATCGCCGGCAACGCACCGCTGCCGCCGTTGGAGATGTCGATGTAGGCTTGCTGATAGCCGTACTTGAAGTCGCGGCTGACCGCTCCACCGTCTTGTTCCGACAGCGATTGATTCGCCGCTTTCACCGCCGCCTTCTTCACCGAGACGTGATCTCGAATTCCGTCGGGCGGCCCGCAGTGATAGTGCGGATGAAAGCACTCGCCCCACCAGCCGTAGCTGATGCAGTCGCGGGCCGAGCCATACTTCATGGGCCGATCATCATCCCGGTCGACCCAGCAGGTTCGACAACCCGCCAGCGCCGCCATGACTCCGATCGCACTCAGCATCCTTGCGAGTTTCACGTCCACACCTTCTCCGTCGCCACGGGCGGCTCGCCTGTGGCGGGAACGACCGCGCGAGGTCCATCTCACGAGGCAATCCATCGTTCTCCAATATCGGACGCGAGATTGCCGATTCGACCGGTCCTTCCGGTTCTCGCAACCATTCCGAAGCGACCCGGCCTCACGCCGCTCGCAGCCTTTACCCAGATTGCCTGACGCGAACGGCACGTTGCCGGCCGTGTCACTCGTCACGATTCCGATTCGAGCGGTGCCTGTAGTCCGGACGCCTACGTCCGGACACCCCGGACGTAGTCGTCCGGGCTACAAACGATCGTGATCATTCCGCCGGCCGGCCGGCGGCGTGCATCCGCGCGACGTCATTGACGCTCAACGCGCGGTTCAGCACGAAGACTTCGTCAATCGCACCGCTCCAGATCCGCGGGTCGGAACCTTTCAGGCGTCCTGCGTTCGCTCCGATGCAGACGGCGTGCTTTGAGGACTGCATGCGATCCAGCTCGGCGATCCCTTCCGGCTGGCCGTCCAGATAAAGGTGCAGCGATTTCTTGGGACTCTGGAGATCGTAGACCCCGACGGCGAAGTGCCACTTCTTATCGTCTACCGAACTCAGGCTGTAGACGGTCGTCTGCTTGCCCTTGGTCGGGTCCGCCTTCTTCGCCGCCGCGTCCCAGTAGGTGTTGTTCGCCGCCAACTCCAGCTTCTCGGTCATCTGATTGCGTTGCAGACGCCACGAATCGTCCCCCTTCGTGATCAACGCCTGGTAAGCACTCTTGAGGTTATCCGCACGGAACCAGACGCCGACCGAGAACGGCGTCGTGAAATTGCACAGATTGGAATCGTTATCGCCGAGCAACACATACTCATTGGATTTGTTGCCGCCGAACTGCAGAGCTTTCTTCTTGGGAAAACGGCCATCCTGCCACTTGGCTCCGAAGACCTTGGCGTTCATCGAGCCGTACTTCGGTTTCGCCGCCTGGCTGCGGACGATGTCGCCGCCGTCGCCGGCACCGCTGAATGTGAAGTAGAAAACTAAATCGGGATCGTTCTTGAACTCGTTGCTGAAGGCCAGCCAATTTTCATAAGACGGCAGAGCCGAATCGGTCCTCAGCGTGGCTGGTTGGGTGTTGCCGGGCGTGGTTGCCGGCGCGTCGATCGTGGGATTGATCGTGATGGAGGCGGTCAACTTCGGAGTCGCTGTCCGAACTCATCATCCAGACGACCAGCCCGATTACAAACACGGCCGCTCCGGCTCCGATGATCAGCTTGTTGTCCATTCTCTGCCGCTTCGGTTTCTTTTTCTTGAGTCGCCGAATCGACGGAGCGCTGGGCAAGTTGGCCAAAAAATCATCGTCGTCCGTCTGAGGTTCTTGATCAGGGATGATCAGAGTGGTGGACTGCGGCGACTTCTGTTTGACTCGCGTTGGCGATCGGCTTTCGACGACCGATGGCTGCCGCTTCGCGGTCATACTCGCAGACGCGGTGGCGGAGACTGTCGCAAGCGCTGGTACGGCGGGCTGCGTGCCGGAACCAGTCTTTGGTCGAGCGAGGCCCGTCATCGTGCTGGCAGTGCCTTTGGCCGTCACATGCGTGGCGGCATTCGGCGACGAGGCGTTCGACTGTGATCCCTCGGAATCTTTCGATGCCGAATTGGACCCTCCGCGCACGGGCGAGTTGATTCCGGAGAGTTGTCCACGAATGTTGATCTCACTGAGTTCCGGGCTGCGACCCAACAGCGGAGCCAATGACTCACGCGGGTGCTTGATTGCCGAGAGGTCATACGGCGGAGTCTTGCGTTGAGCGAACGGCTTCAAAGCCTCGGCGACTTCGGCCGGTGTTTGCGGCCGAGCCTCACGCTTCTTTTCCAGCATCTGATGAATCACCCGTGCCAACTCTTCAGGCATGTCCGGGACCAGTTCGCGAATCGGCTGCGGCGGAGTTTGTTGATGCTTCAGTAACTTCTCCGCGGTGGTCTTTCCGGAAAACGGCAAACGCCCAGTGACCAGCGCGTACAACACGCCCCCAGCGCATAGATGTCGGCGCGAATATCAACGTTGTGGCTGTCAACGGCCTGCTCCGGAGCCATGTAGTCCACGGTCCCGATCTGATCGAACGCCGTCGTCAGCGAGCCGTTGCCATGCTCTTCCTTGCCGACCGCCAGACCGAGATCCAACAGCTTGACGTTCCCATCGCGATCCACCAGCAGGTTGCCCGGCTTCACATCGCGATGAACGAAGCCCGCCTTGCGAGCCGCCTCCAATCCGAGCGCCGCCTGCATCGCGTAGTCCGCCGCTTGCGCCCAGCCGAGCGGCCCGAATTTGTCGACCTGCTCGCCGGTGTCGATTCCCTCGATGTACTCCATGCAAATAAACGGCACACCGTCCACTTCGTCGAAATCAAACGCTTGAATGATGTTCGGATGGGACAGCGCCGCGACCGCTCGCGCCTCGCGAGCGAACCGCGCGATCGTGTCGTTGCGATTCTTCGCGAACCGGCCGATCACCTTCAAGGCGACCACGCGATTCATGGTGATCTGCTCGGCGAGATACACCTTCCCCATGCCGCCGCGCCCCAGCAGATCCAGCAGCTTGTACTTGCCGAGATAAAACCCCTCGGTCGTCCCCGCCATCAACTTCTGCGCTTGATTCAGCGAAATGATCTGACTCTTCACCAACGACCTCGCGAACCGCTCAGCCGTCAGTTCCCCATCGCACAGCGTCGGCACTTGCCCGTTGATCTTGTCGAACAACGCCGGTCTCAACAGTTGACTGCGGTGCAAAACATCGAGGAACTCATTGACGGTCGTCAGCGCAGGCATGAGGCGATCCAGTTCACACGCGAAGGCAGAAGGCGTGGCCCTCGGACAGAACGCCCGGATCCCAAGAGATGGGACGAGAAAAGGCCGAGTAGAACTTAGGCCATGATTCCGCTGCCAAGCGGCATCGCCAGAGCATTTCACGCAAGTCGCTGCGCGACCGTTACGACCAGCGCAACCGCGCCGGCCTCTGACATTGTTATCGCCGAAATCGTTGCACCGGCGACCAGAAATGTAGCCCGCTCTCGCCGAGAGCGGACGCGGCGAGCGAAGCTCGCCGCGCGAACGGCTCTCGGCGAGAGCCGGCTACATTGTGGCTTCGCTGCGCTACGCGATTACACGAACTCGACCGGGCGGAACGCGCCGCCCAAGACCGGTTCGCTGGGGATGTTCAACCAACGGTCGAGCAGCGTCGCATACACCGAACGAAAATCGGTGTGGAACTTGAGGTCGCCGTCGTCGAGATCAGTCAGGCTCGGATGAGCGCCGATCACGCCCCCTTTGCACTTCGGCGACACGACGAACATCTGCGAGGCCGCTCCGTGATCGGTGCCGAGGCTACCGTTCTCGGCGACGCGGCGGCCGAACTCGGAGAACGTCGCGACCATGACGCGGTCGGCGAGGCCGTGGCCTTTCAAGTCGCCGACGAACGCGCTGATCGCCGAGGACAACTCGGTCAGCAACGTCTGATGCACATTCGCCTGCTGCGAGTGCGTGTCGAAGCCGTCGAGATTCACATAGAACATCCGCGTCCCCATGTCGCCACTGATGATCTCCGCCACCGTCCGCAGCTTGTTTCCCAGCGCGTTACCAGGATACGCCGTCGCCGGCTTGTAGCTGGCCGAGATCTGCTTGAGCTTCTCCGCGCTCGACCACGCCGTGCGCGCGGTGCGTCGCAAAAAGTCGAGATCCGAACCAGCTGAGGCATCGCGGCTGGCGATCCGCTCCAACGCTTGCTTGTGAGTCTTCAACGCCGACTCGTTGCCGGGGCCGAGTTGCAATTGATAACCCTTCACATCGCGAACCGTCGGTACGTTGATCTTCGATGCGACCAACGACAGCGGCAACTTGTCCGTCCCGAACGCCAGCCCCGGCACTTTGCCGACATGCTGCTCAACGGTCGAATCGAGTGCTCGGCCGAGCCACCCGCTGCTGACGTCATCCTTCTCCGGCTTGGCCGACTGCCAGATATCCATCGAGCGGAAATGCGAGCGATCCGGGTTCGGATACCCAACTCCCTGCACGACGCTCAGCCAGCCTTCGTCGAACAGTTTTTTGAAGCCGTCCATTGCCGGATGCAGGCCGAGTTCGCCATTCAATTTCAAGACGGCATCTTTGCCGATGCCGACACCGGGACGTGCCTTGTAGTACTCGGCACGACCAAACGGCACGACCGTGTTCAAGCCATCGTTGCCACCCGCCAGTTGCACGAGCACGAGAATGCGTTCATCCGGCTTCGCTTCCGTAGCGGCCGCGGCTCGCGCGAGAAAGCTCGGTGGCGTCGCACCCAACGACACGAGACTGGCGGCTCCAAACTGTTTCAAGAATTCGCGGCGAGTGGTCATGGCATTTCCTTCCGTACCGCGACCGTGAGGGAGCGGCCTGCGGCGAGCGATCGAACCGGGCCACTCCCTCACGGTCGCGGTACGGCATCGAATTCACGTCAACTGATACTCCGGCATCTGCATCACGAACTGAGCCAACGAGCGGAGTCGAGTCTCTGCATCGCCGGTTTGATTCTTCGCGAACTGTCGCAACTCGGCGACGGCTTCCGGGCCGACGTCGCGAGCCAGCAGCAACTCGACGAAATAGTTCACATCGTCTTCGACTCGCAAGCCCGCGAACGAAATCGAACCGAGTTGATTCGACTTCAAGAGCGCGGTCGCAAAGTTGGCTCGCTGAATCAACGTCGTTGAGCTGATCCACAGCCGGCCGCCGTCCCAGCCTTTGACCGTTGGTGGCTCGAAGATGTCCTGACCGAGTTCCGCCGATAACCGCGCGAGGCTTTGCAGATTCGGCTTGGCCTTCAACTGTCGCACGGCTCCGAGCAACAACTCAATCGGCGACTTGATGATCGACTGCCGAGCTGGCTCGCTGAAAAACAGTCGCGATGCGAACAACTCACGCAGGATTGGCCGCCACTCGAAATTGTGCTGCCGGATACGAGCGGCCAGCGCGTCGATGTGCTCCTTCGACGGCGACGGCTCGACGAATTGCCGAAGTAGTTTGAACGCCAGGAAGCGCGGGCAGGCGGGATGTTCGAGACACAACTCGACAACGTCACCGCCATCGAAGTTGCCACGCTTGGTGAAGACAACTTTCTCGCCGGTGTCGTGTTGAATCGCGTTGAACCAAAACTCGCCGTCGCGAACATGCCAGCCGGTGAAGGCTCGCGCGGCTTCTTGAATGTCGTGCTCCGAATAGTTGCCGACGCCCAGACTGAAGAGTTCCATCACCTCGCGTGCGAAGTTCTCGTTCGGATGCCGCTTGCGATTCGAGTTGCTGTCGAGCCACACGAGCATCGCGACATCCTTGGCGATCCCATGCAGCACGGGCCGAAAGCTGCCGAGCGATTCACGCCGCAACAGATCATTCTGAGCGGCCATCAGCGGCACCGAATCGACCTTCGCATTCGAGGTCGCGAAATGGTTGTGCCACAGCAGCGTCAGCTTCTCGATCAGCGGATTCGCCGATGCGACCATCCGGTGCAACCACCAGGTCTTCAGGTCTGCGATGTTTCCACTGTCAAACGCCGCTTGCCTCAGTAGAGCGTCCGACTTCGTGAATTCAGCGGACTCCTGTGGCGGACTCAGCAGCCGGTCGAGAGTCTTGTCGAGTCCGTCCTTTGTGACCTGCTGAATCTCATCGGTGGAAGCTCCGAAGCCCGTTCGCCAGAGCAGATGAGTCGCTTCGCGCCGCGACCATTCGCCGTCAGTCCGCTGCATCTCGTTCGCCATGAGTCCGCCTCCACCATGTGACGCGATCCATACCGGCCGAACCTGCGATCGGTTTCATCTGCTCGGCTGAAGGCTGTGAGCTGATGGCTGTCGGCCGTCATTACAACTTGTCAGCCTGAGTTTGTGATAACAGCCGACAGCCATCAGCTCACAGCCTTCAGCCGGCCCTTACGTTGCGGTCGAACCAGAAGTCAGGAACTTATCGACGTCGTTGGAGACGATCACACCGTAATTCACGGCTCCCAGCCAGCCGGACATGATGATGCCGACGCTGCCAGCGTGAAACAGGCCGGCGACTTGTTCCGGCAATTCTTTGCTGACCTTCAGGCCCTCCCACTTGGTGCCGAAAGCCGCTCCGTTCCAGTGCCGGGTGTAATGCTCGAAGGTCCGTGGTGTTGAGGCTTCGTAATGCTCGACCTTATCACGGATGCCGTGGACGTATTGTTCGAGACAATCGAGGGTCGTTTCGCAAAGCTCTTTCTTGGCGGCTTCGTACTCAGCCTCGGGGAGCTCCGCCCAGTCCTTGAAGTTTGCGTTCGTGGACGAGACCACGACGTAGCGGTCGCAACCCGGCCGAGTGGAGGGGTAATAGAACGAGAACGTGCGGCTGCTGACCTTCTTGCTGAGCATCGCGTCGATGTCGAAGCCTTGGTGCTCGGAATGAAACAGCAGGTCACCGCAGTAGTCGAAGCCGACGCCCGGCTTGAGCGCGATGTAGACTTGGCAACTGCTGTTGTTGAGCCGCACTGCCTTCGCTTCTTCGACGAAAGCGGGGTCGAAATGCTGCTCGCCGACAAGCTGCAAGATCGTGGACTTGATGTTCGAGTTCGACACGACACAGCGGCAGCCGATTCGTTTGCCGTTCACTACCACGCCGGTGACGCGGCGTTGCTCGTCGACTTCGATCTTCTCAACCAGCGCGCGGATGCGCAGATCGACGCCGTTCTTTTCCAGCTCGTCCTTCATCTGATTCACGAGCTTGTCGGTCCCTCCCTCGAAGGTGAAGACCCCTTTGCTCATGAAGTTGGAAAAGACGATGCCGTAGGAGACGGCCGGGTCTTCCAGCGTGCTGCCGTTGGCGTAAGTGATCGGCTCCATCAGCAGACGGATGACGTCGCTGCGGCCGGGGAAGAACTCGTCGAAGAGTTGCCGGGTCGTTTTGGACTCGGCATCGAAGTGATTCATCGCCCGCGCGGTGTCGAAGAATTTTTGGACCGTCTCGGCGGGGACGTTGAACTTCTCGATCAGGAGCTTGGTGAAATCCTCGCGGTTGAACGTCGTCGTCAGCGAGAACTGTGGGTTCTCGAAGCGAATCCCCTTGAGCTGCACGATGCTGTCGGCAATTTCCTGAGTCCAATACTTCCGGCAGGACTTGATCATGCCGATCGGAAACCCGTGCAGCGAGATATCGAAGATGTGCCCACCGGCCCGCTTGAACCAGGTGGCCATGCCGCCGAGCTGGTAATGATGCTCCAGCAGCAGCACGGAATGACCGGCGCGAGCCAGAATGTTGGCGGAGGTCAGCCCAGCCAAACCGCTACCGATGACGATGACGTCGTAGTGGTCTCGCGTGTCTTTGAGGAAATCCTTGGCCATTGTTCTGCTCACCGCCCACCTTGGAAACAAACGCAGCCCGGTTGAGCCGGGCTGCATCAGGGGCGGCAGTTTAAGGTTTGTGGCCGATGCTGCCAGCGTCGGCTTGGACGCTGGCAGAGTCCGCCGCGATGACGAAGACTATTGCATCACCGAGCACCAACAGTACCGGCCGTTGAGGACCATGTAACCGAAACCAACCTCGGTACCGCTCAGCATGTTGCCGTGGTGAGCCGGCGACCAAATCCAGCCATTGGTCGCGTCTTCAGGAGTGGTGACTCCCATGAAGATGTTCTCGCGGTACGGCAATCCGCTGTGCGACATCCAGCCGGTTTCGGCCATCCAGACGGCGTGTTTCTGAGCTGCGAGACACATCACCGGGTTCAGTTTCGAGGGGGACAAGCCAACTCGTGCCCGCTCTTGGTTGTGCAATTCCAGCAGGCGGAGAATGGTCGGATGTTTGACCAACCACTCCAGGTTTTGCGAATTCTTTTCGACCCGCTCAGACATTTCGGCGGACCGAGTTCCAGTGGCGACGACTCCTGTCACAGCGAGGGTCAAGGCGACAATCAACAACTTCCGATTCAGACTCATGGCAAAACTCTTCCTAGAAACCAGGTAACGTGCGCAGTCTGTGACGGTGACCCACTCCTGCGAAGGAGCGGATGGTTGCGGACGCCAACCGTCAGTTCAAGCAACCGAGGCGAAATCGAAGGAGCTCCAATGCGGCTGTCGATTGTGATTCCGACGCTCAATGAGGCCGCTGGAATTGAGCAAAACATACAACGTGCATTGGCTTTACAGCCGATCGAAGTCGTCGTGTCCGACGGTCAAAGCACGGACGGAACCGGCGATCTGGCCCGATCGGCCGGGGCGACGGTCGTGACCTGTGAGTGCGGCCGAGGGAGGCAACTCAACGCTGGGGCGCGAGCGGCAACGGGCGACGTGCTCCTGTTCCTGCACGCCGATTGTTGGCTGGAATCTCAGGCGACCGAGCAAATCGAGGCCGCTCTGCGGGACGAAACCGTGATGGGCGGAGCGTTCCAGCAACGGATCGAAGACGAGCGACCGGTCTTCAGATGGCTGGAATCCGGCAACTCGGCCCGAGTTCGTTGGCGGCGGACGCCGTACGGCGATCAGGGGATTTTCGTCCGACGTTCGGCGTTTGAGTCCACCGGTGGGTTTGCCGAGGTGCGGCTGATGGAAGACGTGCTCCTGATGCGGGAATTTCGCCGCCGAGGTTGGCGAATCGAACTCTTGCCCGGCCCGATCCATGTGGACCCGCGGCGTTGGCTGAAACAGGGAGTTCTTCGGCAAACGCTCCGCAATTGGACGTTGCTTGCCGGTCTGAAGCTGGGCATTTCGCCTGATCGGCTAGCGGGGTATTACGCGCCGAACTCGGTTGTTCCGGAGCGTTGAGGGCCTAGAATCCCGCTCCCGTTTCGTAGAGCAGGCGGCCCGCCTGCTTTCCGAAAAGCAGGCGGCCCGCCTGCTCTACGGTCGGAGCTTTGTCTTGGAAAACATCGTCCCGTTGGACCTGATGGCGGCTGGCGAAGTTGGCCATGTGGTCCAAGTCGATGGGTCGCCAGACGTCGTTCACCGGCTGGCCGAGATGGGGCTGCGAGAGCAAGTTCGGGTCATGATGGTCCAGCCGGGCAGGCCCTGTATCGTCGCCGTGGGAGATCATCGTCTCAGCTTGCGAATGGACGACGAGGCCGAGATTTTGGTGGCTTTGTCGGTCATCCCGTGACATCAGAAAGAATTCCGTTGCCTCAGACGCTCGATCAACTCCCCGAAGGCCAAGCCGCGACGATCCTCGATGTCGAAGGGGACGATGCCGTGGCCGTGCGGTTGCTGGAAATGGGCCTGACCGACGGCGAGATGATCCGGTCGCTCGGTGCCGCGCCGCTGGGTGATCCGCTGGAATTTGAAGTCCGAGGCTACCGTCTCTCCCTCCGCATTGTTGAAGCCCGCCGAGTCATGATCCGTTCGTAGTCCCGCCTCCTTCTTTCCGAATTCCGTCTTCCATGCCGCTCACCGTCGCGATTATTGGCAACCCGAACACCGGCAAGAGCACGCTGTTCAACGCGCTGACCGGCTTGCAGGCGCGAGTCGGTAACTTTCCGGGAGTGACGGTCGAGAAAAAGATCGGCCGCATCAAAGGGACCGCCGAACCGATTGATCTCGTGGACTTGCCGGGGACGTACAGCCTCTCGCCGCGATCGTTGGACGAAATGGTTTCGGTCAACGTGCTGCTCGGCCGGCAGACCGATATCGGCAAGGTCGATGCGGTGGTCTGCATCCTCGACGCGTCGAACTTGGAGCGGAATTTCTATCTCGCCTGCCAAGTGCTCGACCTGGGCCTGCCGACGGTGATCGTGCTCAACATGATTGATGTCGCGACATCGCGCGGAGCGCGGATCGACATCCCGGCACTCGCCAAAAAACTCGGAGTGCAAGTGGTGGCGACGTCGGCTCACCGCAAGGAAGGATTAGACAACCTCAAAGCCGCGATCGCCGCCGCTGTGCCGAACGGTCCTGGTCCGCGCCCGCATCCGTTTCCCGAAACTTTTTACGCCGAGTGTCATCAGCTTGCGACGAAGCTCGCCGAGTTGGGCCGCTCAGACGCTCCCAGTTTTTTGGTGGAGCGTGCGTTGCTGGATGTCGGCGGGTATCTCGAAACCGAATGGCTGGCCGGCCATGACGTGGCCGAACGCTGGAAGGCCGCGTTGATTGAGTCTCGTGCGCGATTGAAAGACGCGGGCTGCCGCGTCCCGGCCATCGAAGCGAAGGCTCGATACGCTTGGGCGAAACAAACGCTGTCCGATGTCGCCACGGCACCGGCCGCGCGAGCCGAAACATTCAGCGACCGAGTGGATCGCGTGCTGACGCATCGCTTCGCGGGGTTGCTGATCTTCGCCGTGCTGATGGTTGTCGTCTTTCAGGCGATCTTTTCGTGGGCCAAGCCGCTGATGGATTTGTGTGGAGCAGGGCAATCGGCCGTCTCAGGCTTGGTCGCGTCGCTCATTTCGCCGGGGACGTTTCGGAGTTTGCTAACCGACGGAGTTGTCGCCGGTGTCGGTGGCGTGTTGGTGTTTGTGCCGCAAATCGGGATGTTGTTCTTTTTCATCGCGTTGCTGGAGGACTGCGGCTATCTCGCTCGCGCCGCGTTCCTGATGGACAAGGTGATGTCGAAGTTCGGCCTCAACGGCAAATCGTTCGTGCCGCTGATGACGTCCCACGCTTGCGCGATTCCGGGCATCATGGCGACGCGCGTGATTGAAGATCGAAACGCTCGGCTGGCGACGATTTTGGTTGCGCCGCTGATGAGTTGCTCGGCGCGGTTGCCGGTTTACACGTTGTTCATCTCACTATTCGTGTCCGACGAACCGCTGCTTGGGCTGCGAGGTGCTCGGCAAGGGCTGACGCTGTTCGCGATGTACGCACTGGGAATCGTCGCGGCGGCGCTGGTCGCGTGGGTGCTGCGGAAGACGATCTTTCACGGCGAGACACCGCCGTTCGTTATGGAGTTGCCGGCGTACAAATGGCCGTCGCCGTGGATCGTGGCCAGCCGCGTGTGGGATCGCATGATGGCCTTCGTGACTCGCGCGGGGACGTTGATCTTCGCGGCCGCGATTGTCGTCTGGGCGGGAAGTTTCTTTCCGGGAGATCACTCGCTGGAATTCGAGAAGCAACGCTTCGTCGAACAGACGGAAGCCACGAAATCCGATCCGCTGAAGTTTCGAGCGATGCTCGAAGAGTCGCTGGGCAAGCTCAACGAGCGAATGGCGGCTCATCCACCGGAGACCGAATCCGAACGGGCTGAGTTTCAGCAGAAACTCGCGACCACAGAAGGAGGACTCGCTGACCTCAATGCGGAGTTGAAGCCGCTCGATGATGCTCGCGCGGAAGTGAATCGCTTGCGGGCTTCGCTGGTCGAGCAAAGCTTCCTCGGCCGGCTCGGCCATTTGATCGAGCCGATCGTGAAGCCGCTCGGCTGGGATTGGAAGATCGGCGTCGGCACGCTGCTGTCGTTCCCGGCTCGCGAATTGGTCGTCACGAATTTGGGGATCATTTACGGACTTGGCCAGGATGTGGATGAGAGCAACCAGCAATTGTGGTCGGCCATTCGCGAGGCGAAGTGGCCCGATGGCCGGCCGGTTTATGGCGTGCCGGTGGCGTTGTCGATCATGGTGTTTTTCTCGCTGTGTGCTCAATGTGCGGCGACGCTGATGACCATTCGCCGCGAAACAAACTCTTGGCGCTGGCCGATCGTGACGTTCAGCTACATGACCTTGTTAGCGTACTTTGCAGCGTTGGTGACGTATCAGGTCGCCATCAGGTTGGCCTGACGTGGGGCAGGTTTTCAACCTGCCCGTCTCGCTCTGACGAACTCGAAAGCCGGGCAGGTTAAAAACCTGCCCCACGACAGCCATGCCCAACTTCGATACACAAACGCTGGTGGCTCTTGTCTGCGTGGCGGTCGCGCTGGCGGTGCTGCTTCGTCGAACGCTCAAATGGTGGCGAGGGCAATCCGCCGGCTGTGGCGGAGGTGGCTGTCACGGCTGCGGCGAGACGAAACCGGCGGTTCAAATGAAGGTGCCGCTGGCGGTGATTGAATTGGAATCTCACGAAATGACCGAAGAATGACAGACGTTTCTCAGATCACGGACCTGCTCGACATCATCCGCCGCTGCGACGAGGTGCTGGCTCATGCCTGGATGGTGCGGACCTTCATCAAGCATGGCGAGGAGATCGACGACTACCCGGAGTTAATGGGGATCGTGCGGTCGGTGTTCGATATCTCGCGGGCGCTAGAGACTCGGCAAGGCGATCCGGTCGGCTACGTGCGGATGCTGAATAAGAAAGTCGGCAAGCTCCGCAAGGCGGCCGAACTGTTCGCGGTCGATGCCTTGAAGGCGTCGACCCACACGAACTTTCAGCAAGCGGTGAAGTCGATGAATGTCTGCGTGCGCGAGTTGTTGTCGCTATCGGCTCGCGGGCAGGAATTGCTGGCCGTGTTGCCGCCAACTGCGCTCGCGAGTTCGGATATTGAAGATGGCGACGAGTGACGGGGTCGGCTCCGGGCGGTGCCTGACCCCGGATAAATGCTGTTTTGCACTCTCTCACTCTTGAGCGGACTCAATCATCGCTCGACGTTGCAGCTTCACAAACGTTTGAAAGCTGCGCGGCATGTCGGAGACGAAACGCAAATCTTCACCGGAAACCGGATGTTGAAAGCCGAGGATGTGCGCGTGCAGCGCCAGCCGCGTGTGTGGCCAGTCGGGGTGTTTCGAGAGAGTCGGCCGATAGCGGCGATCGCCGATGATCGGGTGGTCGGCTTCGGACAGATGGACTCGAATCTGATTGCGGCGGCCCGTGTCGAGTTTCACGCGGACGATGGTCGTGTCGGCGAGTCGTTCCTCGACGGCGAAGTGCGTGATGGCGTGCTCGCCGCCGTCTGGGTTCTCGACCGAGTACCGGCTGAGCCGCTTGCTGGTCGCGAGATAGCTTTCGTACTGCCCGGCGTCTTCCTGCATCACACCGGCGACGAGCGCGAGGTACACGCGGTCGGGAGCACGCAGACGAAGTTGATCCTGCAACGCTCCGGCAATCTCAGATTGTTTCGCGAAGACCAGCAGGCCGGAGGTCTCGCGGTCGAGCCGATGCACGACCAACGCTCGGTTGAAGCCGCCGAGATAGCGGGAGACTTCATCGACGAGCGTATGTGACTCCTGATGCTCGGTCGGCACTGTCAGGATGCCGGCTTGCTTGTCGACGACGATCAGATAGTCGTCCTCGAAGACCACTCGGAATGTCTGGCATTGAAACGGGCCTTGAATGGTCTTGCCCTGAAACTTGCCGAGCCATGTCTCGCGGTACTTCCGCTGCGGGTCATATTTGACGTCGACGACGTCCCCTTCTTTGACGGCGGTGCTGGGTTCGGTGATCGCTCGGCCGTTGATGCTGAGGCAGCCGTTCATGCACATGCCGCGCAGTTGTGAGCGAGACCGGCCGGTGATCGCTTTCACGATCAGATCGACGCGGCCGGCTTGTTCGGCGGTGACGGTGTGGGTTTTGTGTTCGAGTGGCATTGGATGGAAATCTCAAATCTCAAATTTCAAATCCCAAAATCAACTCAGTCGCATCCAGGCGGCTTTGAGATAGTCGGATTCGGGGTAATTGGCGGAGACCGGGTGGTCGGGAGACGCACCGGTGCGGAAAAGGATTTGCATGTCGCGCGGGCCGCGGCGTTGGAAGCCGTTGTCATCGGCGGGGCCGAACGGTTCGCCGGCTTGTCGCGAGGCGGAGTACAGCAGATGCAAGAAATCCGCGTCTTGGAGTAAGCCGGAGCAACTGCAACTCAGCAACAAACCATCCGGCGCGACCAGTTGCATCGCGAGCCGGTTGAGATCGAAGTGGCGGCGCGTTCCTTCGTCGAGTTCGGCTCGATTGCGGATCAGCTTGGGGGGATCGAGGATCACGACGTCGAACTGCCGGTTGTTGCGGATCATGTCGCGCATGTACGGGAAGACGTCGGCTTGCACGAAGTTCACTTTGACGGCGTTGAGCTGCGCGTTGCCGCGCGCGATCTTCAGCGGTTGCTCGTCGAGATCCACACCGGTGACTTCGCCAGCATTACCGAGACGCTTCGCGGTGATCGCAAACCCGCCGGTGTAGCAGCACAGATCGAGCACGCTCTTGCCGGCGGTGAAGTCAGCGAGGCGACGGCGATTGTCGCGCTGATCGCAGAAGAAGCCGGTCTTGTGTCCGCCGAGGAACTCGACGCGGAACTTCGTGCCGAACTCCTGTACGACGACCGAGCGCGGCAACTCCGGAGAACTCACCGGCTCGGAGGTGAAGCCCTCTTGAGCTTCCGTGTACGGTCCTGGCCGCAGCAGCCAATGCTTCGCGCCGACGATGCGGGCCAGTCGTTCGAGGATTGCTTGTCCGCGCTGGAAGAGTCCGAGTCCGAAGGCTTCGGCCGAGAGCGTGTCGCCGTAGCGGTCGATGACGATCCCGGACAGCCAGTCACCTTCCGCGTGAATGAGCCGGTACGTGTCGGTGACGTCCGGCAGCTTCAGGACGTCGTGTCGCAAACGAACCGCGCGCGTCAGCAGTTCGTCCCAGAACGCTTCGTCGGGCGGGTTGTCTCCGGCGCGGATGACTCGGACAGCGATTTCCGATTTGGGATTCACGAACCCAAATCCGAGCCGCTGATTTCTCGGATCGACGAGCGTGACGAGGTCGCCAGGCAGTGCCGGAGGATCGGGCGGACCGGCGATCCGTTTGCGGAAAATCAGCGGGCTGGTTCCCAGCGAGTTGAGCGTCACATAGGACTCGACATCGCGCGGTTGGTCCAGGGGACGTTGAGCGGTTCGCACCGGGGAGGTCAACGGTTTGTTTCTCAAAGAGGCTCGCATGAGGTGATGATAACGGTCTCGCGAGGAATGCAGAACGATGACCGCGTGACGCCTGCGCGAGCCGGGGTCAGGTGTTCTGATTTCTGTTTTGGCCCTGCGATTCACCCACGACGCCATTCGCCAGTCAGTCGTGCGATCCAAGTTGAACGTCAATTCGTATCGCCAAAACAGAAATCAGAACACCTGACCCCTCACCGGTTGGTTGGCAAATGTTGTCGCAGATAGTCGGCCATCAGTTGGTAGAGATGCCGCGTCGTGTTCTGGCCTTCGGAGATGGAATGGCTGCGATTTGGGTAGGCCATCAAAGAGAACGGTTTGTTGTGAGCGATCAGCTCGTTCATCAACAGTTCGACTCCCTGATAATGGCAGTTGTCGTCGCCGGTGCCGTGGACGATCAGCAGGTTGCCTTTCAGGTTTTTGGCGTGCGTGATCGGCGAGCCGCGCGTGTAGCCGTCGGCGTTGTCGTTCGGCAGTCCCATGTAACGCTCTTGGTAAATCGTGTCGTACATTTTTTGGTTGGGGACCGGAGCGACTGCGATCGCCGTGCGATACAGGTCGGGGAATTGGAAGATGGCGTTCAAGCTGGATGAGCCTCCGCCGCTCCAGCCCCAGATGCCGATGCGTTCGGGATCGGCTTGCGGCCAGCGTTTGAGCATTTCACGCGTGGCGGCGGCTTGCTCGGTGGGATGCAGGATGCCGATTTGACGATGCACGACTTTTCGCCATTCGCGGCCGCGCGGCGACATCGTGCCCCGATTGTCGACGCTCGCCACGATGTAGCCCTGCTGAGCCAGCATCACATGCCACAGTCCGCGCTTGCTGTTCCAAGCGTCTCGCACCGTTTGGCCATGCGGCTCGCCGTAGACGAAAATCAACAACGGATACTTTTTGACGGCGTTTGGATCGAAGCCCGGCGGCTTCAGGCACCACGCATCGAGCAGCAGGTCATTGTCGATGCCCAGCCTCAGGAATTCAGCCTTCGGCCATTTGAGTGCGCCGAGCGACACACACAGCTTGGAATTGGTGACGAGATTCCGCACCTGCTTGTGGTCTGGCAAACTGATGAGGCTCACGGTCGGTCGACGCGAAAACGCCGAATACGTGTGGAGCGCAAATTTGCCATCCGGCGAGATGTTGTAGGTGTTCCAGCCAGGCAGGTTGTCCGGCGTCAGCCGCTCCCCTTTCTCGCCGTCGAGCGTTGCCCGGTAGAGATAACGCTGCGTCGCGTTGTCCGGTGAAGCGGCGTAGTAGATTGCTCCGCTCGCTTCGTCGACCGCTTCGAGGCCGATCATGTCGAACTGTTCTTGAGTGATTCGGCGAAGAGGTTCCTTCCCCGTCTCCACCAAGTACGGTCTTCGCCAACCGTCTCGTTCGCTGATCCAGAGAAACTGCTCGCAGTTCTTGATCCAGCGGAAGGGGTTCTCGTTTTCGAGCCATGCCGGATCGGTCTCGGTCAGGATCGTGCGTGTCGCTCCGGTCGCCGGGTCGGCGAGCATCACGCGGTTCGTGTTCTGCAAGCGGTTGAACTGTTGCAGCGCGACCTGCTTGCCGTCCGGCGTCCACTCCATCTGCGCGAGATAGTGATTTCGCGGATCACCGGGGACATCGAGCCATCGCACTTCGCCACCGCCTACGCTGACGACTCCGATGCGTGCTGCCGAGTTTTGTTCGCCGACTTTCGGATACCGAATGCCGATCGGTTTCGAGTACGAATCGTCGGTGTTGTTGATGAGAAAGAACTCGCGCACGCCTGAGGAATCGAGTTGCCAGAACGCGATCGACTTTCCATCGGGACTCCAGCGATAGCCGTCGCGCAGGTCGAGTTCCTCTTCGTAGACCCAATCGGACGTCCCGTTGATGAGTGTGGCCGAACCGTCCGTCGTCAACGCGGTGACGTTCATGTCTGAGAGATTCTGGACGTAAAGATTGTTTTCACGCACGAAGGCAACGCGTGACGCATCGGGCGAGAACTTGGCGAACATCAGCGTCGACGGCTTCGCATCGCCGCCGAGCTTCTTCAATTCGCGAGTCGCGATGTCGAGCACCCAATAATCGCCGCGCGTGTTCCGTCGCCAGACGCGGCGGCTGTTTGTGAAGATCAGCAGCTTCGATTCGTCGTCGGAGAACTGAAACGATTCGACGCTGAGCGGCTTCTTGTTGCCTTTATCGTCCTTCGCCGCATCGGCCGGAATGAACGAATCGCCGGGGACGACGATCTTGGTTTCATCGCTCCCCGTGTCGTGCCAGACAATCTGCCGTAGTGCAGGCGGTTCGCCTGCAACCGGCGGCACCGCAACCGCCGGCTTCGGCCAAGTCTCGAAGGTGAAGTAACCGGCCCCACGCTTTTTCCAGAGAATTGTGCCGACACCCTCTTCGTCGAAGTCTGTGGAATTGAAGATGCGATCGATCGTCAGGAGTGATTTGTCGATCTCCGCGGTTCGATCCTCGACCTTCTTCTCGGCCTCCTTCGAGCGATTGACTGCCTTCTCTCGAATCTGGCGGCGAGCTTCGTTCAATCGTTCCGGCCAGACGAACTTCGGAGCGGTCGTCGGATCATAGCCAGCGAGATGATCCTTCAGTCGCGTGGTTGGCTTCGTGTAGACGAGCTTTGTCTCGCCGAAGACTTCGCGGCACATCGCGGCGAGGCCGGGGTCGTATTCGAGCAACTCCTCGCGGGTGTTGACGTGATTGTGGTCGTGATCGTTCTCACGGTTGTTGTCGAACCAGGACTGCACCCCTTCGGCGAAGTATTCGTGATGGTTGGTCGCCGCGTACTTGCCCTTCCAAAGTCCGGCGGTCATCGCTCGGTCGTAGGTTTCCTTGAGCCGGCGGTCGAAGGCCGGATCGACGTTGACCATGCCGCGCAGATGGATGTTGTGAGCGAACTCGTGAATCAGAATGTTCTCGGTCGAGTACGGATCGCCGGGATACGCCAGCAAGTTCTCTTCGCCGCACGAGCAATACGGATCGGTCTGCGAACCGCCGGTCCCGCGAGCCCGTGCATCCCAGTAATCCTTGGGTTTCAGCCACGCGAACTCGGGCACGTCGGTCGTGAACTCGTTGTGTGCGATGATGCACAGTCGCGAGCCAGATTTGATCATCGCGGCCTTCACATCCGGCCGCTTCGCCAACATCAGATCGACGAGGTACGCCGCCTCTTTGAGCGCGTAATCGTTGACCTTCTCGGATGCGACGATCGGATAGCCGCCGGCGTCAATGTACTTCTTGTGAAACGGATCGACTTTCAACTCGGCCGGCGGAGCAGTCACTCGCGGTTCGGCCGCATTCGTCAGAGAAAGCCCGGTCAAAGCGATCAGGGCAATGACCAACACGGATCGGCGAGTCAGCGTGAGTAGCGAAGGCATCTTCGATCTCTCAATTCTCAAGGCAACTGATTTGGGACGTGCGGACGGCAACGCAAGACGGGATGCCGAGTCTTCGTGGATGGAACGCTCGCCAATATCCCCCAAAGACTGCCGAAAACGCAACCGGTCGATGAAACGTACTGGCGTGCGGAGCTTGCAGTAAGGCAAGGAAGGCGTCATTGACTTTCACTTGGGATGTGCGATGAATGTCAGAGTACGAAGACGGGCCAAGTGTCGCAGCCAAATTTAAGGAGCGGTCATCATGAACATCGTCCACTTTGTTCGGAGAAATTGGCGGTCAAAGTTGACCGTTGGTGCATTGGGAGTCGCGGTTGCACTCTCGTGCTCGATGTCATTTGCTCAAAGCCCCGGAGGCATGGGCCGCGGCGGGATGAGCTCGATGGGAATGGGCTCGATGGGCGGTGGTATGTGCCGAGGGGGCGGCATGGGGCATGGCGGCCAACGAACGGGGCAGCAGAGCATGGGAATGTCGATGGGAATGATGAACATGGCGATGAACGGCCAGCGATCCTCCGGTGTGCAATCTGGTTCGATCGGCCAGAGACAAATGATGCAAAATCGGCAAGCGGCTCAAGCGCAGATTGCTCAGTCACACTCGAAGTTGATGGCCTCTCGCCAACAAGCCAGGGAGGCTCACCAACGAAAAGCGCAATCAGGTGCCGCTACGACAACGACGAGGAGTGCGAACTCATTGACGCGATAAATGGGGGTCGCGGCGAAGCCTATTTGCGTTGAAGCGAAAAGGAGCCCGACGAATTCAAGGAGACGACGAATGCTTCGGTCCATTCGTCGTCTCCTTCGATTCGTCGGGCTCTTTGTTCGCCGCCTCATTCAACCGGAGAGCGATTCAGATTCGCCGATGGCGATGGTGCGTTGAATTTCATCGGTTTTGAATCCCAGCGCCATTGGTCGGACGACTCGCGGCAGCGCGGCGACGTCGTAGAGTTCGGTCACGACCCCTTCGACTCGCAACCAGTGAGCGACGTCGCCGCTGCGCAGGTCGATAATCATCAAGCCGCAGCGGGCATCGGTGCCGCGCTTCGCGAGGTTCTCTTCCAGCGCGAGTCCGCCGAACGTCTTGTCGTGACGTGGGCGGGACAGTCCGACGATGGCGAAGTCGCCGACAAAGGCGAGACCTCGCAAGTAGCCGGGGCAGAACGTCAGCGGCTCGAATTGACCTCCGTTGGGATCAACGCTGCCGAAGTGCCCGGTGCCGGAATCGTGCAGCCAGAGGCGACCGCGATACAGCCTTGGCGAGTGCGGCATCGAGAGACCGGACGCGATGACTCGGCCGCTGGGGATCTCCAACACGACACCACCATCACGACGCCGATCGCGCCAGCCATCCACGACGTCGCTGGTACTGACGGCAGTGGCAAAGCGCGGATGTCCGTCGTCCAACGCCAGGCCGTTGAGATGGCAGCGGTCCTCGGCCGCCAACTTGCTGAGGAACGGCGGGCTCCAGAGCGGTGCGAAGCTGGCTCGTTCAGACAGCGTGGCGATGCAGCCGAAGGCCGTGGCGACAAACACCACACGGCCGGTGTGGTCGATCGCGATGTCATGCACATCAAGGTCACCGGTCGTGTGCCCGATCTTCGGAACATAAAGCCGATCGTGTTCTTGGTGGCGTTCGTCGGGACGCAGCAGATTCTCGAATCGCCAGATTTGGTACAGCGTGCTGAGCCACAGAGTCTGCCCATCGGCCCACAGCCCCATCGCGCGGTTGAACGTCCGCTCGAAGACGGCGAGCCGGCCTTCGGGGCTGAGTCCCAACAGAAACAGCTTGCCCGATTGGTAAGTCGTAAATGCGAGGCTGACACGTTGAGTGGCCAGCCAACTTGGGAAGTGCAGCGAGCCAGTGACTTCGACCCACGGTTCGGTTTTGGTATCAGTTGCCGCTGAGGTCATTACCTACTCCGGGGAGTGCTGTGTTTGTCGTCGCGTGCGGAATCCAAATTCGGATTCTGGGTGAACAGCACACCCGCAAGGATCATTGCGCAAAGGTCGAATCGCAATCCAGTGCGAGCGACTGCTGCTGGAACGAAAAGCGGTGCGTCGATCTCTGGGCATTGCCGCCAGAAGGCGTCGATTGCGGATTGCTCATCGCCGGAGGCTTCTGGCTTCGGAGTTGCGGCCGGAACTCGCGGGGCATCCGTTCGTTTCGGGTCCGCCTTTGGTGAGTCTTTGCCATTCGACGCGCGGGGCGATCGAGTACGCTGAAACATATTCATGTTCCACGGATCATTCCGCGGTGCGCCGTCGTCTCGCGAAGCAGGTGTTTCCGTGGTATCGCCGCGGTACTCGTTGATGGCATCTTTGATGCCGATCACAAACTGCGCCAGCGGTGAGCGTTCGCCAACAGGGTAGCGAGTCGACAGCCAGAGCATTCGGCCACGGCCATCGCCCGAGTCGTCGTCGCGTTGGCCTCCGAAGTCGAGCACCGCGACGGTCGAGTAGGTGTTCCCGGCAACGGCCACGAGGGCCGCGGAACTGGTGGCCGTGAAGACGAGGTTGTTGCCTGAGAGAATGTTCGACAGAGAAATGCCGGTCGTCGCGCTGAACGAACTGCTGAAGGAAGTCGAATTCAGCAACGTTGCGAAATTGGTGAAAGCCGAGTTGAAGCTCGCGCTGGACTGCGAACTGTTCCCCGCGATCGGAATGAAGAACTGGATGGGTTGCACCGCGGCGGCGGCCGCGAAGACCGAGACGGTGTTCGAGCCTTGGCTGCTGACGAGCACTTGGAATTGGCCGCTGGCTTGCTGCACGATCACCAGCGAACTGGGCGAAATGAGTTGGCCGGATTGTGCTTGGAGTACCGCCGACACGATCAGGCGGTTGCCTTGAGGACTCAGCAAGTTGACCGTTCCGTCCGCATTGGCCACGACCACTTGGCCGTTCGGTAATGCGCGTGCGGCCACCAATTGGCTGCTGGTGAAGACGGTGCGAGCGGCGATGTTGAGATGGCTCAGGTCGAAACGCACCAGATTTCCGGTCGTTGTCACGGCGAAGCCGATGCCGGTGTCGATGCCGGTGCCGACGTTGGGTTGGAATGTGGGTGGTTGATCCACCGCGCCGCCGAGATTGAACAAGCGCTGTGGCTGTCGGTCATCGAAGAAGCCTCCGCCCACGCCGGGCAACATCGTCATGGTACCGCTGCTGCCGTTGGTCACGGCCAAGTCGGGAATGAGATCGGCGTTGAGATTGCGCACCGCCATGGCGATCGGGCCGGCTCCACCGGAATGCAGTCGCGGACCAGCATTGCCGATCCAAGTCCCGTCCGAAGCATACGAGCCGAATAACACGGAGACGTCGTTGCTCCCTTTGTTGGCGACGAGCATGTCCGGGATCGAATCGCTGTTGAGATCGGCGACGGTGACGCTGGCCGGTGCGCTGCCGACGAAATACGTTCGCGGATCAGGCGCGAAGATCGGGACGCCATTCGTGATCGCGGTCGTGTGATAGACGATGACCGCGTTGCCGCCGGTGCTCACGACGATGGCGTCGGGAATCGTCGCGCCGCGAGCCAGCAACGACCATTGCACGTCGCCCGGTGCCAGTTGCGAGGCGTTACCAAGCGTCGCGACGGTGTCGAATCCGGTGCCTCCGGAATTGGCGGCCTGAACCGTGACCATATTTCCCTGTTGATTGCCGACCAGCACGCCCGCTTGTCCGGAGCCAAACAGATCGGGCACGACCGACAGCGAGACGCGATTGCCTCGAATCTGAAACGTACCGTCCCCTCGGCTGGCGAGGTGCAGCACGTCGCCGAAGCCGTTGCCGACGAGCAAATCCAACAGCCCATCGCTGCTGCCTGGAATCACGGACAAGCCGGTGGCCTGATCACCGACCGAGATTGTGAATGTGTGATCGAACGTGCCGTTGCCCGCTCCGGTGTAGATCCAGAGTTGCCCGGTGTCCTCCATTAAGACGGCCAAGTCGAGGTGAGTGTCGCGATTGAAGTCGCCGGCGACGACGGCACCGGGTTGGTTGTTAATGTCAAAGCCATCGCTGGTCGATGTCGTCAGGCTCAAGCTGGAATTATCGAAACCACCGCGGCCATTGTTGGACAGGACGCTGAAGGAATGCGTGCCCCGGTTGACCACGACGAGATCATTGAAGCCGTGGCCCGTGAAGTCGCCGGCCGCCAGGCTGACGGATTGCAGAAGGCTCGCGACCACGGGCGCGGGGCCGGTCGTGTCCAAGCCAAACAGTCCATTGCCGGCGCGATAGCGCAAGCGGGTGCTGAACACGGCCAGCGCGTATCAAAGTTGTTGACCTGTGAGGACTTCCGCGAGGAAGTCGTCGTTCCAGCCGGCGATTTGCATCTTGCCTCGCAGACTTTCTTTGAGCGGATGATGCTTGAGTCGCGTGATGGCAAAGCGTCGTAGCCAACT
>CAMDDX010000014.1 GCA_945893075.1 Planctomyces sp. SH-PL62
GGAGCCGGAGTGGACTCGGACATTGACGGCGATTCGCTGAGCGTCTCGTTGACCCCTGTTGTGGACGTGACCAACGGCTCGCTCGTACTGGCGGCCGATGGCAGTTTCACCTACACGCCCAATCTGGGCTTCAATGGCTACGACTCGTTCACTTACGAGCTTCGCGACCCCGGCGGACTGACCTCGACCGCTGTCGTGATGATCGCGGTCGGAGCCGTCAACGATCCCCCCGTCGCCGACGATGAGACCTTCACGGTCGCCGAGGACGGCGCGGTGATTATCGACGTGCTACTGGGCGACACGGATCTGGACGGCGACACGCTGACCGCAACTGAGATCGACGGCACTCCGATCAGTGTTGGCAGTCCGGTGACGATCGTCACCGGTGTCGTGAGCCTCAATGCCGACGGCAGACTGACCTTCACGCCCAACGCGAACTTCAACGGTCCGGCATCTTTCGACTACACGGTCAGCGACGGCAACGGCGGCACGGACATTGGCCACGTCAGTGGCACCGTCACGCCCGTGAATGATCCCCCTGTCGCGGACGATGAGACATTCGTGGTTGCCGAAGACGGCGCGGTGATCATTCCCGTGTTGCTCGGCGACACCGATCTCGACGGCGATACGCTGACCGTCACCGACATCGACGGGACGCCGATCTCGCTCGGCAGTCCGGTGACGATCTCCACCGGGGTCGTGAGTCTCAACGCCGACGGCACGCTGACCTTCACCCCCAACCCGAACTTCAACGGTCCGGCCGCGTTCGACTACACCCTCAGCGACGGCAACGGCGGCAGCGATGTCGGTCACGTCAGCGGTAACGTCACTCCGGTGAATGACGCTCCAACCGCTCGCATTAACAACTACACAACGGCCGAGGACATGACCGTCAACGGCAATGTGCTGACCGACAACACGGGATCCGGAATTGACTCGGATGTTGATGGGGATTCGCTGAGCGTCACACTGATGCCCGTCGTGGACGTGATGAATGGCTTGCTCGTGTTGGCCGGAGACGGGAGCTTCACTTACACGCCCAATCTCGGTTTCAATGGCGTGGATTCGTTTACTTACGAGATTCGCGATCCCGGCGGGCTGGCCTCGACGGCTGTCGTGACGATCGCCGTCGGAGCTGTCAATGACCCACCGGTCGCTGACGACGACACCTTCACGGTCGCCGAAGACAGCTCGGTGATCATCCCGGTGCTGACCGGCGACATGGATCAGGACGGTGACACGCTGACCGTCACCGAGATCGACGGTATGCCCATCAGCATTGGCAGTCCCGTGACGATCGCGACCGGGGTTGTGAGTCTCAACGCCGACGGCACGCTGACCTTCACACCCAACGCCAACTTCAACGGCCCGGCGGCGTTTGATTACACCGTCAGCGATGGCAACGGCGGTTCGGACATCGGCCACGTCAGCGGTTCTGTCACGCCGGTGAATGATCCTCCGGTCGCGGACGACGAGACCTTCAGCGTGGCCGAAGACACCAGCGTGATCATCGACGTCATCACCGGCGACACCGATCTGGACGGCGACACGTTGACCGTCAGCGAGATCGACGGCACACCGCTCAGCCTCGGCAACCCGGTGTCGATCGCCACCGGCGTCGTCAGCTTGAACGCCGATGGCACGCTGACATTCACACCGAACGGCAACTACAACGGTCCCGCCGCGTTTGACTACACCGTCAGCGACAACAACGGCGGCACGGATGTTGGCCACGTCAGCGGCACTGTCACGCCGGTCAACGATCCGCCGGTCGCCGACGACGAGTCGTTCACGGTCGCTGAAGACAGCAGCGTGATCATCGACGTGCTGCTCGGCGACACGGACCTCGACGGAGACACGCTGACCGTCAGCGAGATCGACGGTACGCCGATCAACATTGGCAGTCCGGTGACGATCGCAACCGGCATTGTGGGCCTCAACGCCGACGGCACGCTGACCTTCACACCCAATGCCAACTTCAACGGCTCGACATCGTTCGACTACACCGTCAATGACGGCAACGGCGGCACGGACAGCGGCCACGTCATCGGCAATGTCACGCCGGTCAACGATCCACCGGTCGCGGACGATGAGACCTTCACCGTCGCCGAAGACAGCAGCGTGATCATCGACGTGCTGCTCGGCGACACGGATCTGGATGGTGACATGCTGGCTGTCACCGAGATTGACGGCACCCCGCTCTCGCTGGGCAGTCCGGTGACGATTGCGACCGGCGTGGTGAGCCTCAACGCGGACGGCACGCTGACCTTCACCCCCAACCTGAACTTCAACGGTCCGGCCGTGTTCGATTACACGGTCAGTGACGGCAACGGCGGCACCGACATTGGCCGCGTCAGCGGAAACGTCACGCCGGTCAACGATCCGCCCGTCGCAGACGACGAGACCTTCACCGTCGCCGAAGACAACAGCGTGAACATCGACGTGTTGCTCGGCGACACGGATCTGGATGGCGACACGCTGAGCGTCAGCGAGATCGACGGCACGCCGATCAGTGTCGGCACTCCGGTGACGATCGCCTCCGGAGTGGTAAGCCTCAATGTGGACGGCACGCTGACCTTCACACCCAACGCGAACTACAACGGTCCGGCCGCATTCGACTACACGCTCAGTGACGGCAACGGCGGCACCGACATTGGCCACGTCAGCGGAAACGTCACGCCGGTCAACGATCCGCCCGTCGCGGACGACGAGACCTTCACCGTCGCCGAAGACAGCAGCGTGATCATCGACGTGTTGACCGGCGACACGGATCTCGATGGCGACACGCTGAGCGTCAGCGAGATCGACGGCACGCCGATCAGTGTCGGCACTCCGGTGACGATCGCCTCCGGAGTGGTAAGCCTCAATGTGGACGGCACGCTGAGCTTCACTCCCAACGCCAACTTCAACGGTCCGGCATCGTTCGACTACACGCTGAGCGACGGCCAGGGTGGCACGGACATCGGCCATGTCAGCGGTACGGTCACGCCGGTCAATGATCCCCCCATCGCGGACGATGAGACCTTCACCGTGGCCGAGGAGGGCAACGTAATCATCCCCGTGTTGCTCGGCGACACCGACCTCGACGGCGACACGCTGACCGTCACCGACATCGACGGCACGCCGATCAGTGTCGGCAGTCCGGTGACCATCAGCACCGGCCTTGTGAGCCTGAACGCCGACGGCACGCTGACGTTCACTCCCAATGCGAACTTCAACGGTCCGGCCGCGTTCGATTACACCATCAGCGATGGCCAGGGCGGCAGCGACAGCGGTCATGTCAGCGGCAACGTTACGCCGGTGAATGATCCGCCGGTCGCCGACGATGAGACCTTCACGTTGGCCGAAGACAGCAGCGTGATCATCGACGTCATCACCGGCGACACGGACCTCGACGGTGATACGCTGAGCGTCACCGACATCGACGGCACGCCGATCTCGGTCGGTAGTCCGGTGATGATCGCCACCGGCCTCGTGAGCCTCAACGCCGACGGCACGCTGACCTTCACCCCTAACGCGGACTTCAATGGCCCGGTGGCGTTCGACTACACCGTCAGCGACGGAAACGGTGGCACGGACATCGGCCACGTCAGCGGCACCGTCACGCCGGTCAATGATCCCCCCATCGCGGACGATGAGTCCTTCACCGTCGCCGAAGACGGCGTGGTGATCATTCCCGTGTTGAGCGGCGACACGGACCTCGATGGCGACACGCTGACTGTCAGCGAGATCGACGGTACGCCAATTTCGATCAGCAGTCCGGTGACGATCGCCACCGGTGTCGTGAGCCTCAATGCGGACGGCACGCTGACCTTCACGCCCAACGCCAACTTCAATGGCCCGGTGGCGTTCGACTACACCGTCAGCGACGGCAACGGCGGCAGCGACGTCGGCAACGTCAGCGGGACGGTCACGCCGGTGAACGATCCGCCGGTGGCGGACGATGAGACCTTCACGGTGGCGGAAGACAGCAGTGTGATCATCGACGTCATCACCGGCGACACCGACCTCGACGGTGATACGTTGACGGTCAGCGAGATCGACGGCGCGGCGATCAATGTCGGCAGTCCGGTGACCATCGCCACCGGCCTCGTGAGCCTCAACACGGACGGCACGCTGACCTTCACCCCAAACGCCAACTACAACGGACCGGTGGCGTTCGACTACACGCTCAGCGACGGCAACAGCGGCAGCGATATCGGTCATGTGAGCGGCACCGTGACGCCGGTGAATGATCCCCCCGTCGCCGACAATGAGAGTTTCACCGTGGCCGAAGACGGCGCGGTGATCATCGACGTGCTGACTGGCGACACGGACCTGGATGGTGACACGCTGAGCGTCAGCGAGATCGACGGCACGCCGATCAGCGTCGGCAGTCCCGTGACGATCGCCAACGGTGTTGTCAGCCTCAACGCCGACGGCACGCTGACCTTCACGCCCAACGCGAACTTCCACGGCCCGGCGGCGTTCGACTACACGCTCAGCGACGGCAATGGCGGCACCGACAGCGGCAACGTCAGCGGCACGGTGACGCCGGTGAACGATCCCCCCGTCGCGGACGACGAGTCGTTCAGCGTGGCCGAAGACGGTAGCGTGATCATCGACGTGCTGACCGGCGACACGGATCTCGATGGCGACTCGCTGAGCGTCAGCGAGATCGACAGCACTCCGATCAGCCTCGGCAGCCCGGTGATGATCGCCACGGGTGTCGTGAGCCTCAACGCCGACGGCACACTGAGCTTCACGCCCAACACGAACTTCAATGGTCCGGCGGTGTTCGACTACGCCGTCAGCGACGGCCAGGGCGGCAGCGATCTCGGCCATGTCAGCGGCACCGTCGCGCCGGTGAATGATCCGCCGGTAGCGGACGACGAGACCTTCGTGGTCGCCGAAGACAGCAGTGTGATCATCGACGTCATCAATGGTGACACGGATCTGGACGGTGACACGCTGAGCGTCAGTGAGATCGACGGCACACCGCTCTCGCTGGGCAGTCCGGTGACGATCGCCACCGGAGTCGTGAGCCTCAACGCCGACGATACGTTGACGTTCACCCCCAACGCGAACTTCAACGGGCCGGCGGCCTTTGATTACACGCTCAGCGACGGGAACGGCGGCTCGGACATCGGCCATGTCAGCGGCACCGTCACGCCGGTCAATGATCCCCCGGTCGCGGACGATGAGACCTTCACGGTGGCCGAGGACAGCTCGGTGATCGTTCCGGTGTTACTCGGCGACACCGATCTGGATGGCGACACACTGACCGTTACTGAGATCGACGGCACCCCAATCAGCCTCGGCAGTCCAGTGACGATTTCCAGTGGAGTCGTCAGCCTCAACGCCGACGGCACGCTGACGTTCACGCCGAACTCGAATTTCAACGGACCGGCCGCGTTCGACTATACGGTCAGCGACGGCAACGGTGGCAGCGATGTCGGCAGCGTCAGCGGCACGGTCACTCCAGTGAATGATCCGCCGGTCGCCGACGACGAGACCTTCGTCGTTGTTGAAGACGGCTCCGTGATTATCGACGTGCTGCTCGGCGATACCGACCTCGATGGCGACACGCTGACCGTCACCGAGATTGACGGCACGCCGCTCAGCCTCGGCAGCCCGGTGACGATCGCCACGGGCGTCGTGAGCCTCAACGCCGACGGCACGCTGAGCTTCACGCCCAACCCGAACTTCAACGGTCTGGCCGCGTTCGAATACACCGTCAGCGATGGCCAGGGGGGCAGCGATGTCGGCCATGTCAGCGGCAACGTCATGCCGGTCAACGATCCGCCGGTCGCCGACGACGAGACCTTCACGGTCGCCGAAGACAGCTCGGTGATCATCCCGGTGCTGCTCGGGGACACGGATCTCGACGGCGACGCGCTGACCGTCAGCGACATCGACGGCACGCCGATCAGCCTCGGTAGTCCGGTGACGATCGCCACCGGTCTCGTCAGCCTCAACGCCGACGGCACGCTGACCTTTACACCTAACGCCAACTTCAACGGCGCGGTGGCATTCGACTACACCGTCAGTGACGGCAACGGCGGAACGGACATCGGCAACGTCAGTGGTATGGTCACACCGGTCAATGACCCGCCCCTTGCAGATGATGAGATCTTTACGGTCACAGAAGACGGCGCAGTGATCATTCCGGTTTTGATTGGTGACAGCGACATTGATGGCGACACGCTGACCGTCACGGAGATCGACGGCTCGCCAATCAGCTTCGGAAGTCCGGTGACGATCGCCACCGGTGTCGTGAGCCTCAATGCCGACGGCACGCTGACCTTCTCGCCCAACGCCAACTTCAATGGCCCCGCGGCGTTCGACTACACCGTCAGCGACGGCAACGGCGGTAGCGACGTGGGCCATGTCAGTGGCAATATCACGCCAGTCAATGATTCCCCCATCGCGGACGATGAGACCTTCGTGGTCGCCGAAGACGGATCCGTGATCATTCCTGCGCTGATGGGCGACACGGATCTGGATGGCGACACGCTGACCGTCAGCAAGATCGACGGCACACCGGTCAGCCTCGGCAGCCCGGTGACGATCGCCATCGGGGTCGTGAGTCTCAACGCCGACGGCACGCTGACCTTCACGCCGACGTCGGATTACAACGGCCCGGCGGCTTTTGATTACACGGTCAGCGACGGGAACGGCGGCTCGGACATCGGCCATGTCAGCGGCACCGTCACGCCGGTCAATGATCCCCCGGTCGCGGACGATGAGACTTTCGTGGTGGCCGAAGACGGCAGCGTGATTATCGACGTGCTGACCGGCGACACGGATCTGGACGGGGACGCGCTGATCGTCAGCGAGATCGACGGCACGCCGATCTCGCTGGGCAGTCCGGTGACGATCGCCACCGGCGTCGTGAACCTCAACGCCGACGGCACGCTGACGTTCGTCCCCAACACCAACTACAACGGCCCGGCCGCGTTCGATTACACGCTCAGTGACGGCAACGGCGGCACGGACATCGGCCATGTCAGCGGTTCGGTCACGCCGGTCAATGATTCCCCCGTCGCCGACGATGAGATGTTTGTGGTCGCCGAAGATGGCAGCGTGATCATCGACGTTCTGACCGGCGACACGGATCTGGATGGCGATACGTTGACCGTCACCGAGATCGACGGTACGCCGATCAGCTTCGGCAGTCCGGTGACGATCGCCAGCGGTGTCGTGAGTCTCAACGCCGACGGCACGTTGACCTTCACTTCCTCCAACCCGAACTTCAACGGACCGGCGGCGTTCGATTACACCGTCAGCGACGGCAACGGCGGCAGCGACCTCGGTCACGTCAGCGGCACCGTCACGCCGGAGAATGATCCGCCGGTCGCGGACGATGAGATCTTTACCGTGGACGAAGACGGCGCGGTGATCATCGACGTCATCACCGGCGACACCGACCTTGACGGCGACACGCTGACCGTCACCGAGATCGACAGCACGCCGATCTCGGTCGGCAGTCCCGTGACGATTGCCACCGGTGTCGTGAGCCTCAATGCCGACGGCACGCTGACTTTCACACCCAATGCGAACTTCAACGGCCCCGCCACCTTCGACTACACGGTCGCCGACGGCAACGGCGGCACGGACATCGGCCACGTCAGCGGGTCCGTCACTCCGATCAACGATCCGCCGGTTGCGGACGACGAGACGTTTACGGTCGCGGAAGACGGCTCCGTCGTGATCCCGGTGTTGACCGGCGACACGGATCTGGATGGCGACACGTTGACCGTCACCGAGATCGACGGCACACCGATCAGCATCGGCAGCCCAGTGGCGATCGCGACGGGTGTTGTGAGCCTCAACGCGGACGGCACGCTGACCTTCACGCCCAACACGAACTTCAACGGTCCGGCGGCGTTCGACTACACGCTCAGCGATGGCAACGGCGGCACGGACCTCGGCCACGTCAGCGGGACGGTCACGCCGGTCAATGATCCGCCCGTCGCCGACGATGAGACCTTCACGGTGGCCGAAGACGGCGCGGTGATCATCGACGTGTTGCTCGGCGACACGGATCTCGACGGCGATACGCTGACCGCCACCGAAATCGACGGCACGCCGATCAGTCTCGGCAGCCCGGTGACGATCGCCACCGGCGTCGTGAGCCTCAACGCCGACGGCACGCTGACCTTCACTCCCAACGCCAACTTCAATGGTCCGGCCGCGTTTGATTACACGGTCGGCGACGGGAACGGCGGCACCGACACTGGCCACGTCAGCGGCAATGTCACGCCGGTGAATGATCCTCCCATCGCCGACGACGAGACTTTCACCCTCGCCGAAGACGGAGCGGTCATCATCCCGGTACTGCTCGGCGACACGGACCTCGATGATGACACGCTGTCGGTCACACAGATCGACAGCACGCCGATCTCGGTCGGCAGTCCAGTGACGATCGCCACGGGTCTCGTGAGCCTCAACGCCGACGGCACGCTGACCTTCACTCCCAACACGAACTTCAACGGTCCGGCGGCGTTCGACTACACGGTCAGTGACGGCAACGGCGGTAGCGATGTCGGCAGCGTCAGCGGGACCATCACGCCGGTGAATGATCCGCCCGTGGCGGACGATGAGACCTTTACGGTGGCCGAGGACGGTGCGGTGATCATCGACGTGTTGAGCGGTGACACCGACCTGGACAACGACACGCTGACTGTCACCGAGATCGACGGGACGCCGATCAGCCTCGGCAGTCCGGTGACGATCGCCACCGGTGTCGTGAGCCTCAACGCGGACGGCACGCTGACCTTCACACCCAACGCCAACTTCAACGGTCCGGCCGCGTTCGACTACACCATCAGCGACGGCAACGGCGGTAGCGATGTCGGTAACGTCAGCGGGACCATCACGCCGGTGAATGATCCGCCCGTGGCGGACGATGAGACCTTCATCGTGGCCGAAGACGGCTCGGTGATCATCGACGTGCTGACCGGCGACACCGATCTCGACGGCGACACGCTGACCGTCACCGAGATCGACGGGACGCCAATCGGCATCGGCAGCCCAGTAACGATTGCCATCGGTGTTGTGAGCCTCAACGCGGACGGCACGCTGAGCTTCACACCGAACGTGAACTACAACGGCCCAGCCGCGTTCGACTACACGGTCAGCGATAGCAACGGCGGCACCGATGTTGGCCACGTCAGCGGGAACGTCACGCCAGTCAACGATCCGCCGGTTGCAGACGACGAGACCTTCACGGTCGCGGAAGACGGCTCGGTCGTGATCCCGGTGTTGGCCGGCGACACGGACCTGGATGGGGACACGCTGACCGTCACCGAGATCGACGGCACCCCAATCAACCTCGGCAGTCCAGTGACGATTGCGACCGGAGTCGTGAGCCTCAACGCGGACGGCACGCTGACCTTCACGCCCAACGCCAACTTCAATGGTCCGGCCGCGTTCGATTACACCGTGAGCGACGGCAACGGCGGCACGGACATTGGCCACGTCAGCGGCAACGTCACGCCGGTCAACGATCCTCCCATCGCCGACGACGAGACTTTCACCCTCACCGAAGACGGAGCGGTCATCATCCCGGTACTGCTCGGCGACACGGACCTCGATGGCGATACGCTAAGCGTTACCGACATTGACGGCACACCGATCAGCCTCGGCAGCCCAGTGACCATCGCCACCGGTCTCGTGAGCCTCAACGCCGACAGCACGCTGACCTTCACGCCGAATGCGAACTACAACGGACCGGCTGCGTTCGATTACACGGTCAGCGATAGCAATGGTGGCAGCGATGTTGGCCACGTCAGCGGCAACGTGATGCCGGTGAATGATCCGCCCGTCGCGGATGACGAGACCTTCACCGTCGCCGAAGACGGCTCGGTGATCATCCCGGTTTTGCTCGGCGACACGGATCTGGATGGCGACACGCTGAGCGTCACAGAGATCGACAGCACGCCGATCTCGGTCGGCAGTCCAGTGACGATCGCCACGGGTCTCGTGAGCCTCAACGCCGACGGCACGCTGACCTTCACTCCCAACACGAACTTCAACGGCCCGGCGGCGTTCGACTACACGGTCAGTGACGGCAACGGCGGCAGCGACGTCGGCCACGTCAGCGGTAACGTCACGCCGGTGAATGACGTTCCAATCGCTCGAACGAACAACTACGCAGCGGCCGAGGACATGGCCGTCTCCGGAAATGTGCTCACTGACAATACCGGGGCTGGAATCGACTCGGATGTTGATGGCGATTCGCTGAGCGTCACGACTACGCCCGTCGTGGATGTGACAAATGGCTTGCTCGTCTTGGCTGGCGACGGCAGCTTCACTTACACGCCCAATCTCGGTTTCAATGGCGTGGACTCGTTTACTTATGAGATTCGCGACCCCGGCGGGCTGGCCTCGACGGCCGTCGTGTCGATCGCGGTCGGGGCCGTCAACGATCCGCCGGTTGCGGACGATGAGACTTTCACGGTTGCTGAGGAAGGCTCGGTCATCATTCCCGTTCTGATTGGCGACACGGATCTCGACGGCGACGCGCTGTTCGTCACGCACATCGACGGCTCGCCGATCAGCATTGGTAGTCCGGTGACGATCGCCACCGGCGTCGTCAGCCTCAACCCGGACGGCACGCTGTCTTTCACTCCCAACACGAACTTCAACGGTCCGGCGGCCTTCGACTACACGGTCAGCGACGGCAACGGTGGGACGGATGTCGGCAATGTCAGCGGCAACGTCACGCCGACGACGGTCAGCGTGATGAAGTCGCTGTTTGATTCGTCCAATCCGATCACGGTCGGTAGCAACGTGACGATCGGCGAGGAACTCTGTTTCGCGTTACTCGTCACCATGTCCGAGGGGAACTCGACCGATTTGATTCTGTCCGACCTGTTGCCTGACGGATTGCAGTATGACTCGTGGACGCTGATCACGAGCGTTGCCGCATCGAACGTATTACTGAGCGGCGACTTCAACGGCAGCGTCCCGGCACCGAGCGTTTCCGGCGGCACGTTCGACGGCGAGGATGTGAGCTTCACGTTCGGAGCGATCACAGTCGGTACCGATGGTGACGCGACCAATAACTCGTTCGTGTTGCTGGTACATGTCTTTGTCAGCGATGTGCCGAGCAACCACAACCCGCTCACCGGACAGCCGACGCTGACGAACATCGTGACGGCCGATGTCTCGAACGCGCAGCCACCGGTCAGTTCGAATCCGTTCGACGTGACGGTTGTCGAGCCGGATGTGTCGGTCACGATCGACAACGGTGTCGCCGCGTTGACAGCCGGGCAGACGACAACCTATTCGATCACGATCGCCAACGACGGTGACAGCCTCGCGACCGGATTGGTGCTGAGCGGTTCGCTGCCGGTTGACCGAGTCACGTTTGTCGCGACCGATGACGCGGCGCACTTCAGCATCGACGGCAGCGGGACTTTTACTTGGACACCCGCCGTCGCCAGTCTCGCACCGAGCGGCACGCTGACGCTGCTGTTGACCGTGCAGGTCAACAGTTCTCTGGCCAGCAGCATCGGGGATGTCACGATCCCGGTGAGCGTGACGCACAATAACCTCGAACCGACTCCCGCCAACAACAGCGCGGCCGATACGGATTCGCTCGCGGCCGCGCCCGATCTGCGGCTGACGAAGACGGACTACACGAACTCAATCAGTCCGGGGCAATGCACGACCTATACGCTCAACGTGGGGAACTTCGGCACGCAAGAGGCGACCAACGTGATCGTCACGGAGACGATTCCGATCGGCGGAACGTTCAATCCCGCGCTCAGCGATCCGGCTTGGACGAATGTCGGAGGGGGCGTCTATCAGTATTCGATTCTCAGTCTGCCGGCCGGAGCAGCGTTTAACGTCAATCTCTCGGTGCTGATCGACAACCCGGCTCTCGCCGGACAAACGCAGATCATCAATACCGCGACGATCGCCGACGACGGCATGAACGGCCCGGATCTTGACCCGACGAATAACTCGGCAACCGATATCGACATGCTCGACGCTCTGCCGATGTACGACATCGGGATCGACGATCTGCAACTCTCCGCCGTCCTTGGCGAGTCGCTGACCTATTACGTGAACTTCAACAACTACGGCCTGCAGAACGGCACCGGAGTCATCCTCTCGGCCAACTTCCCGACCGCGATCCTCACCAACGTTGTCGCTTCGAACGGCGGCATCGTCGATGCGATGGCTGGCACGATCACTTGGAACGTCGGCGCTCTGCCGGCGAACGATCCGCGCACGTTCGAAGTCACCGCTGAGGTTCGCTCGACAATGTCGTCCGGGGTGACCGACTTCACGCTCACCGCGGCGATCATCGACGACGGCACGAATGGCCCCGATCCGGACCTCAGCGACAACAGCACGGCGGACACCGACACGCTCAGGGCACAACCCGACTACGCCATCACGATCGACGATGGCAAGACCATCGTGCGACTCGGCGATCCGCTGACGTACACAATCCATGTCGCCAACAATGGCAACCAGGACGGCAGCGGAGTCGTCGTGACCGTGAGTTTTCCAAGCGCCGTGCTGGAGAACGTCGTCGCCTCGAACGGCGGAATTGTGGATGCGGTGGCCGGCACGATCACTTGGAATCTCGGCAGCCTTGCGGCCGGCGACTCGACGACGCTGACCGTCAGCACTCGGATTCGCGGCAGTATCAGCTCACAAACATCGTCCGTCACACTGACCGCGACGGTCACAGACGACGGTTTGAACGGTCCCGATCCGACACCGTTGAACAACCTTGGCCGTGATCTCGATCGCTTCCAGACCTATGCCTACGACGGCTTCCACGACTGGAAAGACATGCGAGTCGCCTGGCTGATGCCGCAATCGCAAACGGTTGGCCGACCGCTTTCACCGCTGCCGGTCGATCCGGTCTTCAGCGGCTTGACCGAACCGGGCAGCACGCTGGTCGCTCGCATTTACGGTGCGGATGGCCGGTTGCTTGGAGATCGGCAAGTCGTTGCCGACGCTGGCGGCAACTGGCTGATCACGTTCCCCAACATGATCATCTACGAGCAACCGCACCGCATGGAAATCATCGTCACTCCGGCGATCAGCAACGTCTCGCACGAGAACGGCTTCAATCTCCGCCGCTACTTCCATCCGGCTATCCACGCCGGGCTGGTCATGACCGAATCGCTGAGCGTTGCAGGCGTCTTCCGTAACCGAGCCTCCAACATCGTTGAAGCACAGCACTCGGCCAACACGCACTCGCTGGGTTTCCAGTGGTTCTCGCACGCCTACGAACTGAACGCGGCGTCGTCGAACATCTCACAGATGTGATGCGGAGCCGGGGTCAGGTGTTCTGATTTCTGTTTTGCTGCCGCGATCCACCCCAACCTCGGTTTGCTGACAGTCACCCAATCAACGGTTCGCTCTCCATCGCAACAGCAAAACAGAAATCAGAACACCTGACCCCTCAACCGAAATCGCCTTGACCCTGCGACGGCGGCTGACCTATACGGCCGCGCGAGGAGATCCAGGCTTCCATGCGGTTGTTACAGCGTTACATCCTGTGCGAATTGCTGCGCGTGTTCGGCTTCGTGCTGAGCATCTTGACGGTGCTGCTGGTGTTTCTCGGCGTGTTTCGTGAAGTCAGCGAAACCAGTCTGGGCCCGCTGCAAGTCTTGCAAGTGTTGCCTTACATCATCCCCAGCTTGTTGCCGTACACGATTCCCGCGACGTTGTTGCTGAGCGTGTGTGTGGTCTACGGTCGCATGGCGGGCGATCAGGAAGTCACGGCGGCGAAGGCGGCGGGGATCAGCGTGATGTCGCTGCTGGCTCCGTCGTTCATGTTTGGCGCGGTCATGGCCGTCTGCTCGCTGCTGCTGACCGATCAAGTCATTCCCTGGGCCGAGTCGAACTTTCAGCGGATCGTCACGGCCGCGATGAAGGACATCCTGCTCGACACGCTGCGCATGCAGCATCAAATCACGGTCGGTTCGTATTCGATCTCGGTCCGCGAAGTCCGCGGCGACAAGCTGATCTGGCCCACGTTTCGTTATGCGCCGAATGGCAAGCGGCCGATCACCGCTCGTGCTCAAGAAGCGGAACTGGTGAAGTTTGACTTTGAGCACCAGCAGATCATCGTGCGCTTCCGTCGCACGCAGCTCGACTTGCCGAATCAAGGCCGGCAATGGGCCGAGGAATTCGAGCATCCCTTCCCGTTGCAGATGGGCAATCAAATTCCCAAGGCGCGGCATACCAGTGTGGAGGAATTGCAAAGCACGCTGAAGGATTTGGAAGTGCAACAGAAAGACCTGCACGCCAAACGTGAAATGGAAGCCGCGTTCGCACTCGCGACCGGAGACTTCGCCGTGCTCCAGAACGGACAAATCAAAACGTTTGACGCGCTGCTGCGCGGGAACCGCTACCGATACAACGGCCAGCGGACCGAGGTGCAACTCCGATTCGCGATGGCGTGCAGTTGTTTCTTCTTCGTGCTGGTGGGGAGCCCATTCGCCGTGCTGCAAGCCAAGCGGCAATTCCTGACCAACTTCTTCGTGTGCTTCGTGCCGATTCTGTTGATCTATTACCCGCTCGTGTTGCTGGCGAAGAACCTGTCGGCTACGGGCACCACCGACCCCGTTTGGGCCATGTGGGTCGGCAACGCCCTCACCGGGGTGATCGGACTCTTTGTGCTGAAGCGTGTGGCTCAGCATTAAGTCTGGTTTGAGCCGCAGGGCGCTAGCCCCGGTTCGGATGACGCAAACCGGGACTAGCGCCCTGCGGCTGATTAGGAAGGAAGATCGTCCCCTCACGGATCGCGGCAAACAGACAGGCCGCGATTAGATCGGCGGTCGTGCCTGGGTTCCGACGATGCCCGTCCGCTCGCAGCCAGTGATCGAATTCGATCAAGCCCGCGGCGCGCTGGTCCGATGCGAGCGGCAACTTCGCGAGTTCTTGCAAACAATGCCGAGCACGACGCGCGGCTTCTTGAGCCACTTCCGCACCGCACTTGCGAGCGATCAGCGTGTCGGGATGCTCGGCCATGAGCCGCAGTTGCAGTTCGATGATCGCCGCTTCCCAATGCTGTGCGAAGTCGTGGCCGATTGAGGCCAGGAACGGAGCGCCTTCCTGCAAGACCCAGGCAAAGCCGTTCGCGTACTGTGCCGCGACACTGTCACGCTCGGCCGCCAGCATCATGACTTCCAGCAGCGTTCCCGTCGGCTCGTGAGCGACATCTTCGCTCGCGGTGGTGCCGAGTCCTCCGGGCTGAGCCAATCGGATCGCACGGTACACCCACGCCGCATCGTCACGAGTCAACCGGCCGAGCACGTCGCCGATGCCGTCGCGCAGTGGCCGATCCCGCGGCACCGCGGCCAGCGGCGCGAGCAACAACACGATTCCCAAATTGGTATTCGACGTGACTACCGCGCGAGTTGCCTCGATGGCTTGAAAGATGGTGCGACCAACTCCCACATCGACCGTGTGAGCCAGCACCGGAGCGATCGCTTCGGCCGAGCGCACGAAATCCTCAAACGTCAAATCGGGAAACGCCGCGTGCGGATGCACATTCCCCGGCTTCGCGGCGGACGCTTCCAACACACAGGCCACACGAATCGCCTCCGCCATTCGTGTGCCGACATCAAGTTCGTTCAACGATGAAGCAGTCATGCGGGATGAATTCCAGAGCCTCGAAATAATCTGACACTAACGAATTCCACGGATCGTTGAAATTGGCCTGCGTGGGACTATGGGCCGTGCAACCATTTGTCGTGGTGCTGACTTCGCTCCAACGGAGCGGAACTCGAAAGCCCAGGGCGATAGCCCTGGGAATCGGTCGCATCCCACGACCTTAAGGCCCAACGGGCCGTGACCTCGTCGCGGCCCGTTGGGGCTTCATTAGATTTGATTTGCAACTTGTCCCCAGGGCTATTGCCCTGGGCTTTCGAGTCACGCCGCTTTGCGGCTGAACCGCAAGACCAATCTCCGCGACATCTGGAATTCGTGAGTGTCAGGAATTTTGGAGTGGCATCATAAAAGGCTGAGAGCACTCCTCCGACTCGTTCGTCGTCCGCCGTTCGATTCCCTAGAATTCGGCCGACCGAATCGCAGGACCAATCTGCTTTGACGATGGAGCATTCATGCAGCCGGTTTCGTTGGCGTTCTTTTGGCATCAGCATCAGCCGTACTACCCCAATGACCTCACGGGCGAGAACGAGTTTCCGTGGGTGCGGCTGCATGGGACTAAAGATTACTGGGGCATGGCTCGGCACATTCAGGAAGTGCCGGAGTTTCGCTGCACGATCAATCTCGTCCCCAGTTTGCTGGTGCAGTTGCTGAAGTACACCGACGGCGGCGGCAGCGATCGGCACCTGGATGTCTCGCGAATGCCGGCGGATGGGTTGTCGCTCGCCGATGCCACGTATCTGCTCGATCATTTCTTCATGGCCAACGGCGACAGCATGATCCGGCCGTCGCCACGCTATCACGAGTTATTCCTGAAACGGAAAGTCGGCACCGATTCGGCCGAGGCCGGACTGTCGCGGTTCTCGCTGCGTGATCTCCGCGACCTGCAAGTCTGGAGCAACCTCGCCTGGATGCACCCGATTCTGTTCGAGGTCGATACCGACTTGCGCGCCTTCCGCCTCAAAGGCCAATCGTATTCCGAAGCGGATAAAACCTGGCTGCTCGACAAGCAAGCGGAGGTACTGCGGCAGATCATCCCGATGCACCGCGAGTTGGCCAAAGGGGGGCAAATCGAGCTGACCACGACTCCCTTCTATCACCCGATTCTGCCGCTGCTGTGGGACAAGCGATTGGCTCGGCAGGCGATGCCGGACTGCGAACTCCCCAAGCATCTCGACAGCTATCGCGAGGACGCCGTCGAGCACCTGCGCCGTGCGGTCGCGTTTCACGAAGAACTCTTCGGCGAGAAGCCGCGCGGCATGTGGCCATCGGAAGGCTCGGTCGCGCAAGAGATCATCGGAGCCATCGCCGATGTCGGCATCGAATGGATCGCCACCGACGAAGAGATTCTCGTGGCCTCGACCGGCGGCCGAGTCAGCCGCGATTCGCACGGACATCAGCGGCATCCCGAATTGCTGTACCGTCCGTGGCTCGCAGCCGACGGCGACAAACAATTGCAAATGGTCTTCCGCGACAAAGGCTTGTCCGATTTAATCGGCTTTCAATACCAGCGAGCCGATGACGTCCTGGCCGCGATGGACATGTTGGGTCGCATCGAAGCGATCGGCCAGGCAACCGAATCGGCCAACGGCGGTCGGCCGACGCTCGTTCCGATCATCCTCGACGGCGAGAACTGCTGGGAGTACTACCGCGACGGCGGCGTCACTTTCCTGCGCACGCTGTATCACGAAGCCGCGCGGCGCGGTTCGGTCAACCCCGTGCGCATCGGCGATCATCTTCGCGAACATCCCGCGACCGACCGCATCGACCGCCTGTTCGCCGGCAGTTGGATCTCGCACAACTTCGCCATCTGGATCGGCCACCACGAAGACCGCACCGCGTGGGATCTGTTGCACGACGCTCGCGAACATTTAAAACAGAAGACTTCCGAAGTTTCCAAAACTTCGGAAGTCTCGGCCGATCGTGGCTCTCTGCCCGACAAACTCGCCCAAGCTTGGCAGGAACTCTTCATCGCCGAAGGGAGCGATTGGTTCTGGTGGTACGGCCCAGAGTTTGGTTCGGCTCAAGACAAACTCTTCGACCGACTGTTCCGCACGCACCTGCAAAACATCTACTCGCTGCTGGGCGAGCCGGCTCCAGCGATCCTGAATGAGCCGATCAAACGGAACGGTCATCGCCGCCTGCACACTCTGCCGACCGGCTTCCTGCCGGTGAAGGTCGATGGCCGCGCAACGTTCTTCGAGTGGATCAGCGCGGGAATCTACGAGGCGGGCAGCGAGCGAGGCACAATGGCTCAAACCACCGAGGGTCTGATCCGCCGCATTCACCTGGGCTTCGACAAGTCTCGATTATTGTTGCGAGTGGACACCGCCAGCCGAGCTCGCGACGACTTTGAACGCGCTGGCATCGACGAACTGCAAATCCGTTTTGTCGAACCGGAAGGCTTCGAGCTTTCCATCACTGGCTTCGGCGAACCATCGCTATCCGTCACGGTCACTGGCGACGACAAGTCCGCAGGCGAGGCTGCGATCGGCCAAATTTTTGAACTCGGAATCGCGTTGTCCGCGCTCGATGCCCAGGCGGGGAGCGTGCTCAAGTTCTTCGTTGAGGTGTTCTCGAAGGGCCAAAGCAACGACCGCGTTCCGAGCGAGACGACGATCGAACTCACCGTCCCGCCGCCCGATTTCGAGCACGTCATGTGGCAAGTGTGACCGTGGCGGATGCTGCCAGCATCCGCCACCGACGCTGGCAGCGTCGGCCACGCACTTGAAGTTCCCGCGTGACGGACCCGAAATTCGGCGATAGAGTCTGCCGCACTTCAGCCGATTTTGAACTGTGGATTTTGAACTGTGGATTTTGAATTGTGGCAGAGGGCCGCGCTCATGACATCACAAACGCATTCGGACGTTCCACACCGCCACAGCCTCGTCCGCCGCGACTTCCTGCGCGTCGGCGTCTTCGGCGGAGCGGTAACCTCGCTGGCTCAAATGCTGCGGGCCGAAGAAGCCGCGGGAGTCCGGTCGTCATCCAAGGCCGTGATCTTCGTCCATCTTGATGGCGGTCCGCCGCAGCTCGACATGATTGATTTGAAGCCGCAGGCTCCGATCGAAATTCGCGGCGAGTTCGATCCGATCGCGACGGCGGTGCCCGGCATTCAAATCTGCGAGTTGATGCCGAAGCTGGCGAGCATCGCGGATCGAGTCGCATTCGTGCGGTCTCTGGTCGGATCGGCGGGTGCTCACGATGCGTTTCAATGTCAGTCGGGATTTGTCGCGAAGGAATTGCAATCGCTCGGCGGTCGGCCGGCATTGGGTTCGGTGATCTCGAAGCTGCGTGGTTCGACCAGCGATGCGGCTCCGTCGTTCGTCGATCTGATGCAGGGCCGAGCGTTGGTGCGGAACAGTGCTCGGCCGGGATTTCTTGGCCCGGCGTATCAGCCGTTTCGGCCGGACATCTCGCAGATGTTCGCGCGAGAACTCGAACCGGGCATGAAGAACGAGTTGGCTCGCTTGGGAACGAGTCATTCGGTCAGCTTGAAGCTCGACGGCGCGATCGACTTGGATCGGCTGAGCGACCGGACGACGCTGCTGGCTCAGTTCGATTTGTTCCGCCGCGAGGTCGATGCCGCCGGCATGATGACCGCGATGGACCGCTTCACGCAGCAAGCGGTCGGGATTCTGACGTCGGGCCGCTTCGCCGATGCGCTCGACTTCAGCAAGGAAGACCCACGAGTCCTCGACCGGTACACGCTGCGCGAAAAAGCCGGCGTGCCGAATTTCACATCGGACGCAGCTCCGGCGACGCTGAAGTTTCTGCTCGCGCGGCGCTTGATCGACGCGGGAGTCCGCTGCGTCAGTCTGTCGATCAGCGACTTCGACACGCACTCGGACAACTTCCCGCGCCTGCGACATGTGCTGCCGATCGTCGATCACGGCCTGTCCACGCTGATCACTGATCTGGAAGAGCGCGGGCGTTTGAACGACGTGACGATCGTCGCTTGGGGCGAGTTCGGCCGCACGCCGCGCGTCGATCCCAAGAGCGGCGGTCGGCATCACTGGCCACAAGTCGGTCCCGCGATTCTCGCGGGCGGCGGACTGCGCGGCGGAGTCGTCCTCGGCGAGACCGACCGCACGGCCAGCACGGCGATTGCTCGACCGGTCCACTACAAGGAAGTCTTCGCCACGATCTATCACAACCTCGGCATCGACCCACACCGCACCGCGCTCACCGACCCGCAAGGCCGCCCGCAGCATTTGCTCGATGAAGGGCAGCCGATCCGAGAGTTGATTTGACGAACAATGGCTCTTCGCCATCCGTGTGGAAAACACATTCGTGAACCGCAAGGCACTAGCTGGGATTATTCATGGGTGGCAATTAGCACGACGCGCAAGCGAGTGGTACCCACCGAGACCACTCGCTTGCGCGTCGTGCTAATTTCGAGACAGACACAGGGTATCCACATGCGAGTGACCGACGTTTCTGTGACGATTGTCGAGGTGCCGCAGACGGCTCCGCTGGCTCCGTATCGTTCGCATATTCGGAGCAGTTCCACGACACAGAGCGGCATCGTGCGTGTCGAGACGGACGAGGGCCTGATCGGCTGGGGCGAACACAACGTCAACTTCCTGCCGAACCTCAGCGGACGGTTGATGGAACAGCAGGCACGCGAATGGTTGATCGGCCGCGACCCGCAGAACATCGCGGCGTTTCATCGCGACTGCCCGCTTGAAACGCGATTGAAGTCGGGGATCGAATTGGCGCTGTGGGACATCTGTGGCAAAGCGGTGGGGCTGCCGGTCGCTGTGTTGCTCGGCGGCGTGATTCGGCCACGAGTCGCTCTCGCCGCTTGTATGGGCATTCAAACGTATGAACGGGCCGGTGAGTTCGCTCGGTGGTATGTCGAGATGGGCTTCAGCACGCTCAAGACCAAAGCCGGAGCCGACATGACCGAGGACTTGGAGATGGTCCGCGGCATTCGTGACGCGGTCGGTGATCGGTTGAAACTGCGAATTGATCCGAACCGCGCGTACTCGCCAGCAGAAGCGGCGGAACTTTGCCGGCATCTCGAACAATACAACCTGGAATACCTCGAACAGCCAATCCCCGCTGAACCGTTATCAGACGCGACGAAACTGCGCCGACAAACGCGCGTGCCGATCGCGCTCAACGAGAGCGTGACCAATCCGGCCAGCGTGATGGCGATCATTCGCGAAGAGGCCGCCGAGTTCATCCTGCCGGACACGCACATCGCAGGTGGCATTCTGCCGTGCGTGAAGATCGGTCACGTCTGCGAGGCCGCAGGATTGCCTTGCATCATGCACTGCGGACATGACCTCGGTCCCAAGACCGCGGCGATGTTGCACGTCGCGGCGTCGTGTCCGGCGTATTCGCTGGCGAACGATTCGACCTACTACGGCTTGGAAGATGATGTCATCACCGAACCGTTTCAGATTCAGGCGGGGACAATTGCCGTGCCGACTCGCCCCGGCTTGGGCATCGAAGTCGATCCCGACAAGCTGCGGCAGTATCGCGTCGATTGTTGACCTTCGCGGCTCGGTAGATCCGCACAGATGAATTGTGTGGTAGCCGCACTCGCCATAGTGCGGGGAATCGGCCAAAGAACCCGCGTTCTGGCGAACGCGGCTACCAGAAATCTCTGCGGCCTAATTACCCCGGCAGCATGACTCGGCCGCCGCTGACGACGAGCGATTGGCCGGTCATGAAGCTCGATTCGTCGCTGAGCAGAAAGCGGATCGCGGCGGCGATTTCTTCCGGAGTCCCCAGACGTCTCATCGGTGTGTTGGCGATGACGTACTGCGTCGCTTCGGGAGACATCAATTTGCCCATGTCGGTCGCGATCAGTCCGGGGCAGATGGTGTTGATGCGGATGTTGTGCTCGGCCCAGGCTTCCGCCAGACAGCGAGCCATCGCGATGACTCCCGCCTTGGCGGCCGAGTAATGGACTTGGTTCTTCCGCTCGCGCAACGCCGCGATGGACGACAGCAGCACGATCCGTCCGAACTGGCGAGCGATCATCTCGTCTTGCAGCGCGTGGATGACATGAAACGTGCCGTCGAGATTCACGCTCATGACTTGTCGCCACGTTTCAAACGTGACGTCCTCCGCCTTTTCGAGAATGCTCAGCCCGGCCGAATGCACCAGCATGTCGATTGGCCCGAAGGCGGCGCGTGTCTCCTGCACCATGCTTTGCACTTGTTCCGGCGAGGTCACGTCCCCTTGCACGGCGACGGCCGAGCCGCCCGCCGTGGCGATCTCGCGCACGACCTCGTCAGCTTTGTCTCGGCGAGTCACATAGTTGACTCCGACACGAGCTCCCTCGCTGGCCAATCGCAAGGCGGCGGCTCGGCCGATTCCTCGTGATCCACCGGTGACCAAAATCGTCTTGCCCGCAAACTCGTTGGCCATCTTGAATCGTCCTTTTGAGAAGAGCCATTGCCTCACATACCGAAGAATACCGTACCGCAAACGTAACGATCGCGGTACGGCTCGACGGCTCGGTCGTTCGTGGCGTTGGGGACAATGTAGGGTGGGTCGAGTCATCGAGACCCACCGCGAACCTCGATTGTTTCGGTGGGTCTCGATGACTCGACCCACCCTACGTTTCAAATACTTGCCACCCGTGGGTACGGCTCCGCGACTCTTGGGTTGGTGGATCATCGCAACTACGATGATCCGCATGTCGCGACCAATGTTTGCCGTCGTTGTTCTCCTGATTGGATCGGTCTCCGTCACCACACGTGCGGCCGAACCTGCCGAGCGACCGTTGGAGCGTCGCTTCTCGGACGTCGTACAGCCGCTTCTGAAGAAGCACTGTTTTGCGTGTCACGGTGCTGAGAAGCAAGAAGGCAAGTTGACGCTGAGCGGTGATTCGTCGGTCGCGGCGGTCGTGAAGAATTACCGCGTGTGGGACATCGTGCTGGAGCGGCTCGAAGCGGAAGAGATGCCGCCCAAGAAATCCTCGCAGCCGACAGCGAGCGAGCGGCAGAACATGATCGACTGGATCAAGGCGCTCCGCGAGCACGCAGCGCGGCGCAACGCCGGCGATCCCGGCACGGTCTTGGCTCGGCGGCTGAGCAATGCGGAGTTGGATTACACGATCCGCGATTTGACCGGAATCGACATCCGCCCGACGCGCGAGTTTCCCGTTGATCCGGCGAACGAAGCGGGATTCGACAACTCCGGCGAATCGCTGACGATGTCACCGGCACTCGTGAAGAAATCCCTCGCGGCGGCGCGGCTCGTGGCCGACCACTTGGTGCTCAAGCCGCAGGGATTCGTCTTCGCGCCGCATTCGGCGGTCACGGAAACCGACCGTGACAAATTCTGCGTCCAGCGCATCGTCGATTTTTACCGCAAGCATCAAGTCGATTACGCCGACTATTTTCTAGCTGCGTGGCGATTTCAGAATCGCGAAATGCTCGGCAAGGGGTCGGCCTCGCTGAGCGATTTCGCGGTCGAAGCAAAGCTGAGCGCCAAGTATCTCGCGACGATTTGGTCGGCTCTGACAGAGTCCGCAGAGTCCGGGCCGCTCGCGGAACTTCAGGCCGAGTGGCGAAAGCTGCCCACCGACGCCCAGCAACTTGACGACGTGCGGCGCGGCTGCGAACAGATGCGTGAATTCGTCGTCAAACAGCGAAAGGAAATCGACGCGAAGATCGAGAAGCTGCATGTGAAGGGCAACTCCGACGGCAGTCAGCCGCTCGTGTTGTGGTGGACTCGGCAGATCGCCGCGCAACGAATGCGTTATGCCGGCGACGGCAAAGACGCGGAGCTTGATGCGGCGCGATCGCGTTTTTGCCGCGCGTTCCCGAACGTGTTCTCCGTGTCGAGTCGCGGCCATTATGCCGATCCGAATCTCGGTATCCAGGTGCGACTGCTGACTGCCGGCTTTCATCTGATGCAGGGCTACTTCCGCGATGACGAGCCGCTCTGCGAACTCGTTTTGGACGACGCGGCCAAGCGGGAACTCGACACGCTCTGGCAGGAATTGAATTTCGTCACGCTGGTCCCGTTGCGGCAGTACAAGGATTTCCTGTTCTTCGAGCGTGCCGAACCGCCAAGATTCGCTGGTGGGGCCGAGTTCGACTTTGCTCGACCCGAAGACAAAGACGTGACTTCGGAAGCCAAGTTGAAACGGATGCGCGACACCTATCTGGCCAAAGCTCGCAAGAACGACGCGAGCGAGCAGGCCGTCGAAGCGATCGAGACGTACTTCGCGAATATGAATTCCGACGTCCGCTGGATCGAGCGGGTACGGCGCGAGGCCGAGCCAAGTCATCTGGTCGCTCTGACGAAACTCGCCGAGCGTGCGTATCGCCGGCCGCTGTCGTCTGCCGAGCGAGAGGAACTGCTTGCGTTCTATCGCACTTTGCGCGAGCAGGATGGACTGACTCACGAAGACGCGATCCACGATTCGGTCGTCAGCGTGTTGATGTCACCGCATTTTGGTTTTCGTTTTTATTCCGACGTAGCTGAAGTCGTGAGACTTCAGTCAAACGATGCCGGGCACGCGAAACCGAAGTCTCACGACTTCGGCTACAACGCTCGTCCGTTGACCGATTACGAACTTGCCAGTCGCCTGAGTTATTTTCTGTGGTCGAGCATGCCCGATGACGAGTTGCTCGCTCACGCGGCAGCGGACGACTTGCATCAGCCGGAGACGCTGATTGCTCAGACGCGCCGCATGTTGCGAGATGACCGCGTTCGAGGCTTGGCGACCGAGTTCGCCGGCAACTGGCTGGAGTTCCGCCGCTTCGAGGAACACAACAGCGTGGATCGCGAGCGATTCGCCAGCTTCACGAACGAGCTGCGCCAAGCGATGTATGAGGAGCCGCTCCGCTTCTTCGTCGATCTCGCGAAACACAATCGTTCGGTGCTCGATCTACTGCACGCCGATCACACGTTCGTGAATCCAATACTCGCGCAGCACTACGGCATCAACGTAGACGAGTCACTCCGTGACTCGAAATTCGAGTCACGGAGTGACTCGTCTACGTGGTTCCGCATCGACGACGCGCAGCGTTACGGTCGCGGCGGACTGCTGCCGATGGCGGTCTTTCTCACCAAGAACTCGCCCGGCCTGCGCACCAGTCCGGTGAAGCGCGGCTACTGGGTCGTGCGCCGGCTGTTGGGCGAACGCATTCCCGCGCCGCCGCCAGCGGTTCCCGAACTTCCCAAGGATGAAGCCCAGCTTGGCGACCTGACGTTGCCGCAGCTTCTGGCTCGGCACCGCGACAACGTTGCCTGCGCGGGATGTCACCAACGTTTCGATGCGATCGGACTGGTCTTCGAGAGCTATGGCCCGATCGGCGAACGACGCGACAAAGACCTCGGCGGCCGTCCGGTCGATGCGCGGGCCACCTTCCCCGATGACAGCGAGGGAACTGGACTCGATGGACTGCGGCGCTATCTGTCCGACAAACGTCAGAACGATTTCGTGGACAACCTCAGCCGAAAGTTGTTGGCCTACGCTCTCAGCCGCAGCTTGTTGCTGTCGGACAAGACGACCATCGAACAGATGCGTGCCAAGCTTAGGGCCGACGACCATCACTTCGGCAGTCTTGTCGAGTCCATCGTCACCAGCCCGCAGTTCCTGAAGAAACGCGGCCCAGACGATCCACGCGAATGACGAGTAGCGTCGTGCGGGTGTTTTGTAGGTTGGGATTCCATCTCGACCGGTCGGGACGGAGTCCCAACCTACTTTGGTTTCGGCCGGGGGCCACGTTATGACTATGCGCGGACTATTCATCACCGGAACCGACACCGGCGTCGGCAAGACACACGTCGCGTGCGCGATCGTGCGCGAACTGCGCGAGGCTGGGCATTGCGTCGGAGTGTTCAAGCCGGCGTGCAGCGGAGCGTCGCTGGATGAGAACGGCGGTCCGCACTGGGAGGACATCGACCGGCTGCGCGACGCGCTCGGCCGAGAGGTCTCCGATGATCAGGTTTGTCCGCAGCGGTTTCTTGCGCCGCTCGCTCCGCCGGTCGCCGCTCGAACAGAGGGACGCCGGGTCGATTGGGAGTCGATCATTCACGGCTTCGAGGCTTGGCAGAAGGATTGCGACATCCTGGTTGTCGAGGGAGCCGGCGGATTGCTCTGCCCGTTGACCGACGACGCCACAATGGCTGAGTTCGCGGGCCACAGTTTATTTCCGCTGGTGATCGTCACGCGGCTTGGTCTCGGTACGATCAATCACACGTTGCTGACCGTTGAGGTCGGTCGGCAGCGTGGCTTGCGGATCGCGGGGCTGGTCTTCAACGAGCCAACTCCGACCGAGGACGTTCTCGTGGCCTCGAACCCCGTGGAAGTCGCCGCTCGTTGTGACGTGCCGATCTTGGCCATTTGCCGGCATCAAACGGAGAGAGTCGGTCGCGTCAACGAATCGCTCCGGCTAGATTGGTGGAACTTCGCGGGTGTTCCGTAGGATGGTTTTCCAAACCGTCCTGATTTGTTGGCTGACGGTTTCTCAGGCTGGGTTCGACAGAGGTTCGCATGGCGTTCGAGATGATCTGCGGTCAATGCCGCGGCAATTTGTTGGTTGAGCATTTCGGCGTCGTCGTCGCCTGCCCGCATTGTGGAGCGCATCTGCACGTTCCCGATCCGGATGCTCCGACGGAACCCAGTCCGGTTTCGATCGCGACCGAGTCAGCTCCGTTGCCAGTACCGGTTGCCGTGGAAGAGCCTGTCGCGCCGGCTCCGGTGAGTTCCGACACGGAGCCAGAACCGGCACCACCCACCGAAGAAATCAGTGTCTTCACCGGAGAAGAGTCTGAGCCGCCACCCTCGGTCGAAATCTCCGTCATGCCGTCCATCGCGGTGAGCGAGGAAGCTCCGACAGAGAGTGTCACGGAAGAGGCTCCGGTCTCCGCAGCGGGTGACGGAGGCTTCTCGCTCTCCAAGCTGCTCGCCGCGTCCGCGACCGAGGAAGCGACCACGGAGCCGACACCGGAACCTGCGAGACAAGCACCGGACCTCAGTTCTCAGGTGGCCGTCTCTGAAGCCACCGCGCCGATCGCCGCGACTTTGCCAACCGAGTCCGTCGTGCCGCAAGTCACGCCAGAACCTGTGATCGTCTCGGCCCCGGTCGTCAGCGAGCCGGTCGCTGCTCAAATCAACGACGCGGTCCCTTCTGGGCTGTCAGACATCTTTGGTTCCTCCGCTTCTGCACCGCCGTCGCACGAAACCGCGGCCGTTACCGAGCAAACGGCCAACGCCGCCGCAGCCAGCGCGATCCCGGAAAGTGATCCGCCCTTCTCAGAACGTTCTGAAGCCAGTTCATTCGCCGAGGCCCCACACGCTGTCGTGCCAGCCGCCGCAGCCAGTAAGCCGGAGGAGAACCATGATCTGGTGACCTTCTCCAAGGCGATGTTTGTGGTCTTAATCAGTTACGCCAGCGCGATGACGTTGGGCTTTGGCTGGCTGCTGTACCAGATGAAATCGGGAGGCGCTGGTGGTGGACTGGAATCGTTGCCCGACCCCGTGCCCGCCAAGAAAACCGGCTTCCAATGGTATCCGCCGAAAACCGTGATGACGGCCGGGCACGACTTGGGAATTGGCGACTCGCAGCGGTACGGCAACATCAAGGTGACGGTGTTGAAGGTGACTCGCGGCCCGATCCAGTTCCGGCATTTTTCCGACGCCCAGCAAACGCGACCGCCGACGTTCCCGGTGCTCAAACTTTGGTTGCGGTTTGAGAATGTTTCCGATGACCAAGAGATCGCACCGTTAGACGACCAACTTCTCTTCCGCCGCAGCGGCACCAACTACACCCAGTACAAGAGCAGTCAGTTCGTCTGCCGAGCCGATCAAAAGACCAAGCCGAACCCCAAGATCGTGATCGCCTATGACCACGTCAGCGGCAGCGGCTGGGACTTGGCGAACTTGCCGCTCGATAAGCCGCTCGCGCCGCATGAATCGCGCGAGTACTACGTGCCGACCGTCGAGCAGAACCTCGACGAACTGACCGGCAATCTGGTCTGGCGCGTCCACATCCGCAAAGGCTACAGCGCACGTGGCAACGGAGTAACGACCCTCTTCGAGGTCCACTTCGACAGCAACGACATTCACGACGAACCCGCGTAATCTCTTGTAGCCGCGTTCGCCAGAACGCGGGCCTTTTCGACCGGCTCCCGCACTCTGGCGAGTGCGGCTACGGCCCGATCATCACTTTGGGGCCACTTTGATTCGCAATTGGTGCCCCGTCACGGCGACGCGCGTTCGGTCCAGAAGCGCCGCGCAGCTTCATGAGCCGGCAGCACTTCGCGGCGTTCCTCGTCGGTCGTCAACTTCGTGCGCAGGAAGTCGATCCGCTCCTCGGTCCATTGTCGGAAGAACTCGCACGACTCGCGATTGATGCGCGGTTTCGATCCACCGATCTCGACATACCACGGCGCGGTCGAACCGAAACGAAACGTCTGCGGCACGTTGGCAATCGCTCGCACCAAAAACCAGCCGCTCTCTTTGAGCATGATCGTCGCCGGGAACTTTTCGATCCGCTGCACACGACCGTCCTGCACGAGTTCGATGGCGGCAATCGGATCGCGCGAATCGAGTTGGCCGTCGATGATCAATTCCTTCGCGCCGTCGAACTTGAAGACGTGACCGGAAAGTTGCCCATCGGCCTTCAGCCGCAGCAACGGGCCGTTTGTGACCAACACACGGCCCGCGCGGACTGCCGACCACCATTTGTCCCAAGACAGCTCCCCCTCAACGTGCGCGTACATGCGGTTGTAGCCGACCGGATTCGGCAGCACGCCCGACGCGCTGCCCGCTGACGGAGGCAACCGGAATCCGGCGTTGAGCGCGTGGTAATAAATCGTCTGCGTCCACAAGCCGTTGCCGTGCGGTTCAGGGAATCGTTCGCGATCGCGCGGCCGGCCCCAGGCTTCGCCGTTCGGATAAACTCCGCCGCGGTGCATGTGGTTGTTCGCGATGCCGACTGAATCAAGCTGACCGGTGCTCAGCCACAACGAGAAATCCCACCAGAAGGGCTTCTCCGCATCGACCCACGCCCCGGCCTTCTTGGCTTCGGCCAGCCATTTGGATGACGGCGGCGATTCACGCTTCGATCCGGCAATCGGCAGCGGAGCACGCAGTCCCGAAAACAACAGTGCCCCGCCACCTCGTTCGTCCTCACCGCCGAGCACGTCGTACATCCGAGTCTTGTCGAACACCGTCACCGCTCGTTCCGGCAGTGCGCGGTCAGTCCACTGATTGCGGTCGTTCCACCACGTCTCGACGACGGCGACATGCAAGTCCTCCGCCCGCATCAGCAACTCGACGTCGCTGAGTGGCCGATGCACGTGAGTCTCGCCCGACCACCAACCTTCGCGAGCCAAGTCCACAATCCGTTTGAGCGACTCCGCGACCGACAGTGTCTCTCCCGCCTTGACCACGATCTGTTGGCGAGCCGCCGCGTACTCCGGCCCGCGCTCAATCTCGTACCGATACTCCCCCGCCGGCACTTGGACCTTGGCCGCGCCATCGCACACGAAATGATCTCTCCAAAACGGCAGCGTGATCCCCTCCGGCTTCACCGGCTTGCCCGCCGAGTCGATCAAATGAATCCGACACGGCACCGCCTCCTTCGTCGCCGCATCCTTCACCGCGAACTCAATCGTCCCCGGCGAGTCGGCACCCAGCAGCAACGGCGGCACGACGACCAACAACCAGCAAACGTGTCTCATCATCATTCCTCTTTTTGGCTGCCGCGTGATGAATGGAGGATGGGCACTCTTGCCCGTCCTGTTGTTCGCGAAAAACGGGACGGGCAAGAGTGCCCATCCTTCAAAATCGTCACCGCTCACTCGCTGACATTCGTTTGAAACAGCCGATGCGGTCCATCTGGCCGCAAATGGTCTTTAAGTTTTTTATACGGAATGAATGCTTTGTGATTTCCAAGGTGGAATATCAGTCCGTCGGGCAGCAGTGCGAAGGAGACGAAGGTCAAAAAAGTATGATCATCAATGTCAGCCAGCTCTCCTTGAGGACACAACTCCGTGCGGCAGATGTCAGCGATCGAATCCATCCAGTCCGAGCCGTGAAACAGATCGGCCAAGTCGACTTCATGTAACTCGCCATCCCTGTCCACGAAGTTCTGCATCACTCCCCAGTCTCCGGACCATGCTTTGCGCAGAGACACAGCTTTCTCATTGGCAAAGAGAACCTCGCATGACGCTCTCGGTTCACGGTGATTGCCGCTGGCGGGCTCTTTCACACAGTCCCACCATTCGGACCACTCATACTCCGTGCAACTCGCAGCGACATCACGCAGTTCCGCAAGCAATCGTTCGGAGATCGCTTGCTGAAATCTATTCGCTGATGTGAAGACCGGATATCGCCCCTCGAAGTGACAACTCACACCGCGATTGCGCCATGCAAAGCCACCGGATTGAGTCAGCGACCAAACTTCGCCGATCTTCCGTCGCTGACCTATAGCCCCAGAACCGTTCTCGTGTCCGGCCAGCGAATCCGACCAAATCGGCTCGACGAAGTGCAGCCGCTCGCTCCGCGACTTCCACCAGACAAAGCCGCCCAACGCGACCGTGATCACGCTCGGCAGCAACAGCCAGCGCCACAGTTTGAGCTTGGCGGAAGTTGGCTCCGGAGGTTCCATGAAACGGTCCCTTCGCGCGGATGGCGTTCAGGTCCAATCTTCGGTGCGACACGTCTTGGACTTTGATGAGCGTCGTGTCGGAGAACTCAGTCTGGAATCAATTCCGGTAGCGGCCGGTGTTCGCCGACGAGGTATTGCGGGCGGCCGGCGAGGTCGGTGAATTGCGTGTTGGCGACATCGATTCCCAGCCGCTGATAGAGCGTGGCAAAGACGTCGCGGAAATGGACCGGGCGGGTCAGCGGTTCCTCGGCCCAGCGCGTCGTGGAGCCGAGAACCTGACCAGAACGCATACCGCCTCCGGCTACGAGTGCGGCACCTACCTTGGGCCAGTGGTCGCGGCCGGCATTCTGGTTGATCTTTGGAGTGCGACCGAACTCGCCCCAGGCAACGACGGCGATGTCATCCAGCAGGCCGCGCTCTTCGAGGTCTTGGATCAGCGCGGACAGGCCGAGATCAAGCAGCGGCAATGTCCCGCGAGCTTCGGTGAAGATGTCCTTGTGCCAGTCCCAGTTGAAGTCCCCCGACAACATGCGTCCGAATGGCCAGCGGGTGAAGGCGAGCGTGACGCAGCGAGCACCCGCTTCGATCACTCGCCGCGCCAAGAGGAACTGATCCAACAGCGTCTTGCCTCCACGCTCGTTCGGATAACGGCGATCCAGACCGTAGCGCTGGCGAACGGCACCGTCCTCGCGGCTCAGGTCGAGCGCCTCGGCCAAGCGCGGTGACGTGAGGACTTCCAGCGCTTGCCGATGAAACTCTTCGAGACCGTCCATCAATCCGCCGCGATCGACCTGTCGGCGGAATTGGTCAAAGCTGGATAACAACGCTTGGCGATCGGCGAGGCGACGCAGGCTGGTTCCATTGAGCGTGATGTTTCGGAGATCGACCCCCTGCACTTCAAAGCCGGCATGAGCCGCGCCGAGATATCCCGGCTGGGTCGGTGGCGTGCGCAGAATGAATCGCGCATCGGGATCAATGGGAGTGAGATCGACGCACGGCGGAACTCCGGGAACGCGCGGACCGAACTGTTTGGAAAGGACCGATCCCATCGACGGCCAATCGCCCGGAGGATACCCCGGCACGATGGCCGAGGAGACCATCGGCGGATGCGATTCCCAACCGGTCGAGCACCAATGCGTGTTGTGATCGTCACGGAAGCCAACCAGCGAGCGGATGAGCGTCAGTTTGTCGGTCATCGACGCCAGCCGAGGCAGCAGTTCGCAGATGTCGATGCCCGGCACGTTCGTGGCGATCGGCCGAAACTCACCGCGAATCTCCGCCGGAGCATCCGGCTTCAAATCCAGCGAATCCAAGTGCGTCGGACCACCAGGCAACAGGACCATGATGATCCCCTTCGCCGGGTTCTTCGCACCGCTGGCTGCTTCGGCTCGCAGGATTTCCGGCAGCCCCAGTCCACCCATCGCGAGTCCGCCAATGCGCAGACAACTGCGGCGGGACATTCCGTCGCAGAAATGCGACTCCGATCCGGCGATGGTCAGCATGGTCGAAACCTCTCGCGACTGAGGAACGCATCAAGCGTCGCCAATCTACCGCTGCCGGCACGGACTCGCAACGAGTTCTCCAAGAGAGGGACGGCTGGCTAATTCTTCAATCTGCGACGTCTGTAGCCCGACCCCTTGTGGGTCGGATGATTTTGATTCGGCGACATTTCATCAGATACATCGAATCATCCGACCCACAAGGGGTCGGGCTACAGTTTGCAATTAGCCAGCCGTGCCAAGAGTCGGGGTCGGCAGTGCCAATCTCACCAAGCGGCATCGCGACAAGCCAGTTCTTGCAGGTTGCCATGCACCACGGACTGCGGACAGGACCAGACGTAGAAGAACATCGCTTCGCGGATCGCGCGTTCGGCGGGATGTCCGCTGACAAAGCCCGTCCCCTTCGCGGCGGCGAGATAGCTTTGAGCCAGACGAGTGACATACGAATTCGCTCGCAGTCGAATCTGCTCCGCCGACCACGCATCCGGCTCACCGCGACCGGCGGCAAACAAGGCGTGCTCCAAAGAATGCCCTTCGTCGGTCAGTTGAGAGATGACTGGTTTCAAACTCGGCGACTGTTCCAACTCGTCACGCAGAGCGCGCAGCGTTGATCGAGCGGTGCCCAAAGCGAGAGCCGACGTCGTCAGTGATCCGGTGCCTCCACGGCTGCCGATCTTCAGCACCTCAAGAGCAGGCCCGGCGACGATCTGTTCCGAGCGGACCATCACATCCTGCAACTCGATCGGCCCCGTCTTGGACGCTGTCAGCGCCAGAAACGGCAACGGTGCGGAGACCTTCAAACCGGGATCGGTGGTTTCAATCGCGGCCAACAGTTGCTCGCCGTTGGGAGTGGTGCCGCCGACCACCATCAATTGAGCCGCCATGCCACCCGTCACCCACGGAATCCGACCGTTCAGCCGAAAGCCGGATTCGACCGGCTGCGCAACCACCGCCGGTCCAGGGCCGCGCGATCGAGACGTTGTCAGATGCGAAATTCCCACCGTCGTGAAACATTCTCCGCGAGCCAAGCGCGGCAGCCACGCTTCTTGAAATTCCTCACGGCCGCACGTCACCAGCTTCTGCACGGCCGCATTGAACTGCGTCAGGATAAACGCGCTCGTTAGGCAAGCGTCCGCCAGTTCGAGGTATCCGCTGAGAAGATCCGGCTCATCGAGTTCGCTACCGCCCCAGCGCCGCGGGATCAGCCAGCCGAACACGCCCGCCTCCGCCAGCCGAGCCATCTGCCGAGCCGGCCAGTCGCCAGCCGGTTCGAGTTCGTCGCGCCACGAGGCCAATTCCGTCAACATCGCCGTGGGAATCATGCCGGGCATTCGACTGGCAGCGAATCAGGAACACAAGCATTCGATTCTTTGTCCGAAACAAGCGTGTCTCTTGCGCATGTGATTGTCGTCAATCGTTCCATTGCAAGCTGCCACCGAGTCACCGCGGACGAAGGTGAAAAATTGTTGGGTGAAACATGGAAGAAGTAACAAGAGAATTCATGACTGAGCATTCGCCAAAATTGTTGAGTTCGATTGCGGCTGAATTTTTTACCCAACAATTTTTCACCCTCTTGGGTTGCGGGCGCAGCCAGCGTTAGGAAAGCTGTTGGCGAATTCTTCCAGATGCAGCCGTAGAATGCTGCCCGGACTTGGTGGGTCTCGATGACTCGACAACACCCTACGATCTCTGCTCAAAAGGATTCCGAAATGAACGTTGAATTCCTCAATCCGCCGGAGTTGTGTCCGACGTTTGGCTGGTCGCACGTCGTCAGTGCGACGGGGGGCAAGACGATTCACATCTCAGGTCAAGTCGGTATCAATGAACGCGGCGAAGTCGTTGGTCGCGGCGACATGAAGGCTCAGACCGAGCAGGCGTTCCACAACATCTCGCTCGCCTTGGCAGCAGTCGGGGCGACGTTTCGCGATGTCGTGAAGACGAGCCTCTTCGTGGTGGGGCTCAAGCCGGAGCACGTGCCGATCATCCGCGAAGTTCGCAGCCGCTATGTCTCGGCCGAGCACCCGCCTGCCAGCACGTTGGTTGGCGTCTCCGCCCTCGTTGGCCCCGACTGGCTGATCGAAATCGAAGCCGTCGCGGTGATCGCCGAGTGACGATCGCAACTTTAGAGTCGCGACCGTGAACGAGCGGATCAGTCTTGTTCCGTCTGCATTTTGAGTTCGTCGCGCTCCTTGCGAGTCGCTTCCAGATCGAACATCAGGTACTTGATGTCGAGCCGCAATTGCGAGAGCGCCTCTTGGACCAACGCCAGAATGCGGCGGCGACGGCGAACCGATTCGACGACTCGGCAGTACGCCGCTTCCAAGTCTTTTTGCAGCGGGGCGGGCAAGTCGGCGATTTTTTGGGCGAGATCCACCAGTTCGCGTGGCAAATCGCTCTCACCGGTGTCTGGAAATCGTGGCGTGTTGGTCATGGCTGAAGGACTCCTGGATTATTCCGGCCGAAGACACTTCAGATTCTGTGCCGGGCGGCGAGATTCTTCAAGCAGAATCTCTAAACTCATTGCGGCAAGGGGAGTTGCGTCTTGCAGAGAACCGCAGGTCCGGTCGTGGCAGTCGCAACGATTAGCGCGGACCTCATCTTGGCTCGTTTTGCAACCTCTAATAGATTCCCGAACTTACGGCGAGACGATAGGAAGAACCGTTCTTGCCGAATGTTCAGCCCGATGGCAACGACGCAACACACGTCTGTTTCGCAAAGTAAACAAATCTCGGCCGGCTGAAGTCCGGTTGTTCCGGTCGCGTAAAATTCATGGACGGATTGTTCACGCAGGAAGTGACTCCGCAAACCGCCCAGCCACGCTGTTGGCTGTGCGGTAGTGTCGCGCTGTGGCTCTCGCTCACGGCGCTGACCGCGCGGTCGGAAGAGCACGTCGACGGCTTTGAAGACAATCAGACCTCCTGGAAGATTCGTGTCGCGGAAGGGGAGTTGGCTCCCCCCGACCAGCGACGACTGACGAATCCCAAGGCGGCGTATCGCGGAGACGGAGCCGAGTATTTCCTGCTCCGCAGCAACCGCGGTCCGTCCCGGATCATCCTCGAACACAAACTGCCGGTGGCGCAAGTCATCGACGATCTCAAGCTCAGGCTGATGGTCCGTGGAACGGGTGGCTCGATTCGTGTCGGCGTGCGCGTGGTCTTTCCTCGACAGACCGATCCGCGCACGAGCGGATCGCAACTGAAAACGGTGTTGTACGGCGACACCTACACCAAGATCGGAAGCTGGCAAGAACTGTCCGTCCAAACGACCTCGAAGGCCATCCAGGAACAATCCCGGCGACTGCGTGCCGAGTTGCGGCCAACGCCGCTCGATGTGCGCCAGCCGGTTGTGGATCGCGTCTTACTGGAACTCTCGCTGGAAGCTGGCAAGACGGAACTGCTCTTGGACGAGCTGCGATTCGGACCGCTCGTGAAGCCGATTGCACAAACTGACGTGCAGCTTGTTCAGAACACCGAAGACGCGGCACCGTGGCCGGTGGCGTTTCAGTTGGATCGCCTGCTGGTGCATGGCCGGCCGTTTTTTCCGCGACTGCTGCCGTATCACGGCGAGCGATTGGACGGCTTGAGAGACGACGGCTTCAACGTGATCTGGATTCCGGAAGCGGATGACGTCGCCTTGCAACGAGCATTGAAGCAGCACGGGATGTTCGCGACCGCCGCGCCGCCGCAATTGCGTGCGTCAACTGGCCGAACGCTCGACAACGATGCGGCGGGGTTGTTGCCGATCCCGCGAGAATGGGACAACATTCTGGCTTGGACTTTGGGAGTCGCGCTGCCGACGGAAGCGCAGCGAGACGTCATCCAGTGGATCTCGCAAGTGCAGAGCGCCGACCGCGAGCGACATCGGCCGATCATGTTGGATGTGACGGGTGGCGAGCGAATTTACTCGCGGTATACGTCGATGCTCAGTACGAGCCGGAATGTGCTGAATTCCGCGACCTCCTTCAAAACGTATCGCGAGTCCCTGGATCAGCATCGCAAGCTTGCTCGGCCGGGGACGTTCTTATTCACCTGGCTGCCGACGGAACCGTTGCCGGAGGTCGCTCAGCAGCGGCAGGCGGCAGGACGGATTCCGATCATCATCGAGCCGGAACAAATTCGGTTGGAGGCTTACAGCGCGTTGGCGGCGGGCTGTCGCGGGCTGGGTTTTTCGGTGAGTGAATCTCTGGATTCAACGGCCCCCGGAGCGGAAGAGCGACGACTCGCCATCGCACAATTGAATTTGGAACTTGCGTTGCTGGAGGACTTCCTGGCGGCGGGTTCGCTGGTCGAACAGCGTCCGTTCAAGATCACCGCGCCGCCCAAGCGGGCCGTGAATTCCCACAACGTGGCGTTTCGGAATTCGGCGATCTCACGCGCGGACAATGAGGCACGGCTTGCGGCACACAAGTCGGCGGTGCTCTATGAATCTCGTATCCGCAGCGAGTTGGAAGCGGCCGTGTTTCGCACCGACAAGGCGACGCTGCTGCTGCCGATCTGGTACGAGAACGATGCGCAGTTCGTTCCCGGACAACTCGCCGCGCCGGGCGCGACGATTGACGTCGCCAGCGTGTCGGACACCGCCTCGGCCTGGGAGGTCACGACCACGCGCGTCATCAACCTTTCCAGCGAACCGATCCCCGGTGGTCGCCGAGTCAAGCTGCCGACGTTCGACACGACCACTGCGATTGTCGTCACCTCCGATCTCAGCGTGATCGAAAACCTCAAACGCAAGATGGAAGCGATGCAGGCTCAGAGCGCACGGAACTGGATGGAACTGGCCAAAGCGAAACTCAACCGCGTGCGCATCGCCGACGAAGCATTGACGAAACTCGGAGTGGGCCAGCCGGACGCTCCGCAGTTGTTGAATCAAGCGCGCCGGTTGATTCAAGAAGCCGAGTCCATCTTCCCCGGTGAAGCACTCAACCGCGCCATTGTTCAAGCTCGTGAGGGTGGTCAACGCAAATTGCCAGACTCGCCGGACGTTGTGCAACTGCGGAAGAAATTTGAGGCGGCCACGCTACACAGCCAAGAGGCGTTGCAAACTCTGCGCATTTTGCAGAAGGCGCATTGGGAGACGGCGACACATCGACTGGCCTCGCCTGTGGGCAGTCCGCACACGCTCTGCTTTCAAACGCTGCCGGACCATTGGAGGTTGATCGAGAAGCTCGGTAAGTCGGCGACTCGGGGTTCGGAGAATCTGTATGCGAAAGGGAACTTCGATGTGCTCGACTTTCCGGCGTTGTCCCGCCTCGGCTGGCAACAGGCGACCCCGCCTTCCGGAGTCCGTGCCGCCGTACAAGTGCTCGCCGCGACCGGACGTGAAGGCCGCTGCTTGCGACTCGTGGCCACACCGGAAACCAACAGCGATCCACCCAGCGTGATCGACACACCGCCCATCACAGTCACCGCGCCGCCAGTGGCAGTGCGAGCCGGACAAGTCCTGCATATCAGCGGCTGGGTGCGGCTCGCGTCGCCGATCAACGGCAGCCTCGATGGCGTGACGCTCAGTGACAACTTGACCGGCAGCACCGGAGCTTGGCACTGGCGCGAGAAGCGCGAGTGGCAACGCTTTGAGATGCTCCGCGAAGCCTATGTCGATAGCCCCTACTGGCTGACGATGACATTGCATGGCCTCGGAGACGTGCAGTTCGCTGATCTGCGATTGATCGCCCACGACCCGCCCGGCGAATCACAGCTTGCGATCCACGCCGAGTCTGCTGCCGACTCGGAACCGAAACCCGGTCGATTCGATTTCTTGCGACGCTGGCCGAAATCTCCGCAGCGCCCCAGCAAGCCCAGTGAGGCTTCCCCGTAGCCGCACTCGCCAGAGTGCGGGACTCCCGCGTTCTGGCGAACGCGGCTACGGTCAGAAATGCCCCGCCGCTCGCTTAACTGAAGAACTGCGGCAGCGTGGCTTTCGCGCGGAAGAGCGACAGGTCGATGTCAGTCTCCACCGCCGTGCGGGGCAGATCGAAATGGTCCGCATGGCCGGGATGGCAGTGACCGCCGCTGTAGCTGAAGGCCCAGCGATAGCCGTGGCTCCGTAACGCCGCGCGAGTGAATTCATTGAAGTCGCCGCGCTTGCCGTTGGGATAACTGAAGGCGTCGATCGGGCGGCCGAGTTCGTCGATCAGTCGCCGCTGACATTCGCCAACTTCCCAGTCCTGCTGGTCCGCTGTGGAGTTGGCGAGGATTGGATGATTGACCGTGTGACCGCCGAACGTCATGCCCCCGGCTTGCATCTCGCGCAGCATGTTCCACGTCATCCACTGCTCGCTGGCCAGTGATGTTGGGCAGCGGCCGGTTCCCAGCGCGTCGGCGAGGAAGTTGAGATACGGTTCGGTCAGTTCCGTCCCCAGCGATTTGTAAACGGCCAACAGCCGCCGGAAAGGTTGATCGGCGAAACACACGGACGTCGGCAGCCACTCGTTCGCCCGCAGCGTCGTCATGGATGTCAGCCGCAACATCCACGCGAGTTCATCCCACACCGGCATACGCGGACGATCAAGGAATCCCGTGGCGATGAAGAACGTCGCCGACACGCCGTGCGATTTCAGAATCGGAAAGGCCAACTCGAAATTGTCACGGTAGCCATCATCGAACGTCAGCATCACGAATTGGCCGCGCGGCTGACTGAGAGCCCGTTCCAAATCGTTCAGGCCGATCACATCGAAGTTCTGTTTGAGAAACGCCACTTGCCGATCGAAGCCTTCAGCCGTCGCGCTGAAGAGATGCGGATCGAACAACGAACCGGCCGCGTCACCGATCCGGTGATAGTTCCAAATCAAGACGCCATTCCACGGCCGTGCGGCTCGCAACACGCGAGCGCAACCAGTCGCGTCTAGCGTGTGAGCCAACAGATCACGTTTGGAAACTCGGAGGGCCATCGCATCTCATCGTGTTGTGGCCGGTCTCCTGACCGAGCCACCGGGCGTTGACCGCAGGTCTCAAGCGAAAAGGGAGACCTGCGGTCGGAAAGAGTGGCTCGGTCAGGAGACCGGCCACAACGAACAGCTCACACATCGGTGTCGTGGTCCGCCATCGTCAGATACCAGTCAGTGACGGATTCGGGCATTCGCACCAGAACCGGATACGAATCCTGCCGCCGAGAGAATCCTGCCGCCTCCAACTGCTCATAGAACCGCGTTGAAGCAAAGCACGCCAGCCGAATCGCGTCCGCTCGCAGCCGACGGGCATGCCGAGTGAACTCCGCCAGCAGCAACTCGGTCGCCGCGTCATCGACGGCCAGCAGATCGGCGATGCAGATCGACTCGTCCGAGCGATACCACACGATGTACCCCAGCAACTCACCGCAACCGCGTCCCGTCAGCGCGAAGCACTCGTACTTCAGTTCGGGACACTTCGAGAATCGCCATCTCAGATAATCCGCCGACCGTTCGCCGAGCACGCCGAATCGCTGAGCCGCTGCCTGCCATAACCGATTGAAGCGCTCGTCAAAGGTTTTGGGAGTCTCGACGACGACTTGCGGCGGCAGTCGCCATTCCCTCTCAGAAGACTTCCAGCGCATTGCGACATCCACCAGTGGTCCGGCCAACTTCGCCGCCAGGGACGATCGCAACACGCTCCGCAGTTTGACTTCACTCCGCAGCAGCTTCGTCCAATTGGAGAATTCGCCGAGCTGTCGATAACCGCAGCGTTTCAACACTCCGGCCGCGCGCCGAATCGGAAAACCGTATAAGCACGAGCAGCCGTTTTCATCCGCGAGTTTCATGACCGCGCGTGCCAACGTCATCGCTGGTCCGACCGACCGCTGCTGCTCATCGACATTCAGGTCGATTGCCGCGCCCCCGTCGATCACCTCGCCCGCGAGGGAGAATCGCCGCCGCATCAGTCCCGCCGACCCGATGATGGGCCGCTCGCCCAACAACAACGCCTCCGCCCGGCCTGTTCCGTACAGCCACTCAAAGCGATCGCGCGACGCACCGGGCAAGTTGCGATGCCACAGCGCCAGCATCGGCTCGCGCAGTTCGGCGACCGTCGGGTGAGTGATCCGCCAAGATGTCGAAGCCGCGAGTGTGGGCATGTTAGTTTTCGAGTATTGGAAACACAGGCGTCAGAACGCGAGTCGCAGGAGCGACTCGCCTACGTAGCTTCCGCCGCGGCGGACTCCTGCGACTGAGATTTCTTTTCGTGAGTCGCTCTAAGGCAGCACGTTCTCAATCAGCTCAGGCAAACGATGCAGATAATCGGTCGCCTTTCGTTTCGACAGGATGTCGTTGTAGACGAACTGCACTTGCTCAACGCCTAATCCAATCTCAGCCGCGACCTCTGCCGCATCGAAGCCGTGATTCAATCCGAACAGGCAGCAGTCGAGCTTGTCGTAGGGCACGCTGAAGAAAAACTCTTCCTGGCTCTGTGGCAATGAGTACGTGTCGGTCGTCGGCGGTCGCATCCGAATGACTACGGGGACGCCCAGGTAATCGGCCAACTGATAGACCTGCGTCTTGTAAAGGTGCGCGATTGGCTTGATGTCGGCCGCGCCGTCTCCTTGCTTCACGAAGAAACCTTGGTCGTATTCCAGCCGATTCGGAGTGCCGATGACGGCATATCGCAGCCGATCCGCGTGGTAGTACTCCATCATCTTCCGACAGCGTTGTTTGAAGTTCGTCGCGGCGACGATCGTTTGATAGGCATCGAGCGTCAGCCGAGCCTGTTTGCGTTCGCCGCTGGGGGATTGCACGACGATGCTCGACAGGCTGAAGCGTGCTCCGGCCAGCAGCGGCGGCAGCACGAGTTTGTTTTTCCAATCGGGTTGATACTCCGGGATCACCGATTGAATCGCGGCATCGCGACGCCGATAGCAGCCGGCACCGTCGAGCATGGGAGTGATGTTTTCGATCGTGGATTCCAGGCCCAGCGATTCCGCCAGCAATTCGCCCAGCGCGAGGCTGTCGGCTTCGGAATCTCGTTCGGGCATCATGATTCCAAAGACTCGGTTTGGCCCGAAGGCTTTCACGGCCAGCGCGGCGCAGACCGTCGAATCAATCCCGCCCGACAATCCGAGCACCAAGCCCTTACGTTTGAAATCCACGGCAACCGTCTCGCGCATCCAATCGCAAATGCGTGCGACCTCGGCAGCGGCATCGAGTTTCAAAAGATTACGCGAGAATGTCTGGGTCAAAATCGTCATTGAATGTCCTTTGAGATTTGAGAGGAATGTCCGGCCGTAGGCTGATGGCTGAAAGCTGATGGCTGTTATTCCAATCGTCGTCCCGAATCGCGGAGTATTTGAGAGAACAGCCAACAGCCTTCAGCCCACAGCCATCAGCTATGAGACCAGACTTTTCTTGTCGATCTTTCCGTTCGGCGTCTTCGGCAGAGCGTCGCGGAACTCGACCTGTTGCGGGACCATGAAGTCTTCCAGGAACGAGCGGCAGTGAGCTTGCACGTCTCGGACAGTCAGCTCACCACCGGGTTGCAGTCTCACGACGGCTCGCACCGCTTGGCCGAGCATTGCGTCATCGACTCCGACGACGGCCGCTTCGGCGATCTGCGGATGTTGATGCAGGACGTCTTCGACTTCGCGCGGACTGACCTTCTCGCCGCGGCTCTTGATGATGTCGTCCTTGCGGCCGACCCAATACAGAAACCCCTCTTCGTCCGAGCGGAACAGGTCGCCGGTATAGAGCCACATCTCGTGCGGGATCTTGCCCGGCTTCAATCGGATCGCGGTCAGTTCGGGAGCTTCCCAATAACCTTTCATGACGTTCGAGCCGCGCACGACCAGTTCGCCAACTTCATTCGGACCGAGTTCATCACCATCGTCGTCGAGGATCATCGTCTCGCAATTCGGCATCGCTTTGCCGACTGAGCTGGTCCGCCGATCGATCTCTTCGGGAGGCAGGTAGCTGACCCGTTTGCACTCAGTCAGACCAAACATCGAGAAGATCGTCACGTCGGGCAGCAGTTTTCGTAATTTCAAAATGTATTCGACGGGAAACGCGGCTCCGGTATTGCTGAAGTAACGCATCTTCGACAGGTCGTACTTCGTCAAATCCATTTGCAGCAGGATCGCCACAACCGTCGGCACGATCGGGAATCCGGTGACCCCCAGCTTCACGATCTTGTCGAGGATCGCGTGCGGGTACGTGAACGACTTTTCGAGCACCAGCGTGCCGCCGTAATTGCAGCACATCAGCCATTGATACAGCCCGTAATCAAAGCTCAGCGGCAGCACGTTCAAGACGATGTCGTCGGGAGTGTTCCGCAAATAGGTCGTGATCGACTTGTTCGCCGCGACCATATTCGCGTGCGTCAGCATCACGCCCTTCGGATTGCCCGTTGAGCCGGAGGTGTAAACCAGCGCGGCCAGATCGACGTCGATGCACCGCTTCTTGGGCGGCAGCGTGTTGTCTTTGTTCTCTGCGACGAGGTCTGTCCAACTCGACAACGGGTGTGTGCAGTCGGCGACCTCCTCGGTCTGGCCGACGACGATCACGTTTTGCACATGCGGAGTCTCGGCCCACGTCGTCTCGAATCCCCGCAGCCGCTTGCTCTGAGCAACGATGCACGAGGCTCGCGAGTTATTAAGCAAATACGTGAGCTTGTCCGGCTTCGTAGTCGGGTTCGCCATGACGAACACGGCTCCGGCCTTGAGCACCGCCCATACGCCAATTGCCGCCTCGACGCTGTTGTCGAGAAACAGCACGACCCGATCACCGCGTTGCACGCCCTTCGCGATCAAGCCGTGCGCGATTTGATTCGCCTCGGTTTCGATCTCGCGATAGGTCACGCGCCGGTTGTCACAGATCAGCGCGACCTTGTCCGGCATCCGCGCGGCGGTCTGTTCGAGAAACTGTTCGAGTTGCATGGCATCTCCCTGGAGTGCTCCGGCTTGACGGAGCCCTCCATTGAAAGCGGGGAAAGACAAACGAAGTTGAAGAGGTGTTCTCGTGACGAGAGACCAGCCGCTTTCGTCACGACCAGATCGCTTGAAAGTTGTGGCGTTGATACCGCGTTGAATGGAGGGCGGTGTCGAGCCACCGCACTCCAGGGACTACTTCGCTTCATCCAGCTTGGTCTCGATGAACGCGATCAGGCGGTTGATCGAGTCCAGGTTGTCCGGCACGAGGTCGTCGTCTTCGACTTTGATCTCGAACTTGTTCTCGATGAACGAGACCAGTTCCAGCACACCGGTCGAGTCGATCAGACCTTGCTCCAGTAGCGAGTCGTCGCCGGCGAGCGACACGTTCTTGCGGCCGAAGAGAAAGTTGTCAGTCACAAATCCACGCACATCAGCTTCAATCGTCGGCATGTTGATCCTTCAGTCGTAGTCGTAGGGTGGGTCGAGTCATCGAGACCCACCAATTGAGAAACAGGACGGTGGGTCTCGATGACTCGACCCACCCTACGGATGCCGTCACACGGCGACCGCTTCCGGCACATCGACCGGGCGGCCATTCACAAATTGCTCGACCACAAGCTGAGCCGACAGGATGCCGACCAGCGCCATGTTGTCTTTCGTGCCGATCGCGGCTCCGCTACGAGCCTTCTCGACCAGCTTGCTGACCGCATCGGGATCGAACAGTCCCGCATCCGCGATCGCCGACGGCGAGAGCAGCGCATCGACGTACTCAAAGCGTGCCATGCCTGTGTCGGTGTCGAAGAAGCTCTGAGCGTCGGGCGCTCGGTACGGTTGCTTGGATCGTTGACGGATTGAGTCCGGCACGAGATGACGAGTCGCGTTCTTGAGGATGTGCTTCTCATCGAGTCCGGCCATCTTCAGTCGCGGCGGCAGCTTGGCGGCGAACTCGACAACGCGGTGATCGAGGAACGGGAAGCGGCCTTCGATGCTGTTGGCCATCGTCATCCGGTCCCCTTGCGACGACAGGATGTAGCCCGGCATCAACCCGCGAGCCTCCAGATACTGCGATTGCGAGAAGCCGTCCCAGCTCGCGAACGCCAACGGCAGAGCGTCTTCGGCGGCCAGCAACGGATCATGATCGAACGTGGCCGCGAGCACTTCGGGCGTGAAGAACGCTTTCAGTTTGCTGGTCAGTTCAAACCGCGGCAGATGCGAGAAGAACGGATGGCCGACGGTCTGTGGCTTCACACCGAAGAACGCTCGCAGATAGGCGGGGGGCTGCGATTGGATGTTTTTCATGTACGGGTACAGCCGCTTGAGCAACATCGGCCGCACGCGCGACTCCGGTTGCCGCGACCAGAACCGCCGCAGCTTCGCTTCTTTGAAGATGTCGTAACCGCCGAAGGCTTCGTCGGCCCCTTCGCCGGTCAGCACAACCTTGATGCCCGACTCGCGGACGAGCTTCGACAACATAAACATTGGAGCCGGAGCCGTTCGCAGAATTGGCGTCTCGGTGTGCCGAATCACCTGTGGAAAGATTCGGCCGATGTCATCGTGCGAACAACGAATCGTGTGATGCTCGGTGCCGAGCCGCTGCACGACCTCTTGTTGAAAGACGCTCTCGTCGAATTCTGGATTCTCGAACTCGACCGAGAACGTGCAGAGTTTTTCGCGATTCAGATCTTTCGCCAGCGCCGCCGTGATCGACGAATCGAGTCCGCCGGAGAGATACGCTCCGACCGGCACATCACTGCGGAGCCGCAACCTCGTCGCGTCGGTCAGCAGGTCGAGCAGTTGCTCGTCGAGTTCGCGAGCCGGCACGTTGTCGAGCGTCTCGGAGAAATCGAGATCCCAGTATTGCGCGACCGTCAGCTTGCCGTCCTGCACCGTCAGCGAATGCCCCGGCGGCAGCAGATGGATTCCCGCAAAGATCGTCCGCGGCGGCTGAGCCGACCAGAACGTACAGAGCTGATCGAGACCGACTGGATCAATCGCCTTGCTGACGCCCGGATGCGCGAAGAGCGCCTTCACCTCCGACGCGAACAGAAACGTCTTGCCGCTGACCGTGTAAAACAGCGGCAGTTTGCCCATCCGATCGCGCGACAAGAACAGTTTCTTGCGTCGCGCGTCCCAAATGGCAAAGGCCCATTGTCCGTTGAAGTGCTGCACGCAGTCTTCGCCCCATTGAGCGTAGGCTTGCAGCAGCACTTCGGTGTCTGAAGTCGTCGCGAACCGCCGACCGTGAGCAATCAGCTCGTGCCGCAGTTCGATGTAGTTGAAGATTTCGCCGTTGAAGGTGACGACGAGTTCGTCGTCCTCCAAGACCATCGGCTGCACGCCGCCAGAGAGGTCGATAATGCTCAGCCGCGTGTGTCCGAGTCCCACCGAGCCGCGCAGCTCAACGCCATTCGCGTCCGGTCCACGATGATCCAACGTCGCGACCATCGCGTCGAGTACCTCGCGCCGCACCGGCTGCCCATCGAATCGTTGAATTCCTGCGATGCCGCACATGCTCGTGGCCTCAAACTCGTCTGGAAGAAAGCTGAACCGATTTGCCGTTCGGGGACTCCGCAACGACGGTTCAGATTTGTGCCAGAAACTTAGACCATGCACGTGCCGAGTCAATTTTTCCGCTCGAAACCTTCACCAAGTCATCGTTTCCCCCCACAGGTCTGTCAGGCGTGTTGCGATTTGGCATCATTTCCAGAGCCTTATCCGCATTCCGAAAATTAGCCGCGCGGCGCTAGCCCCGGTTCATGCCGTGTAGTGTATTGTCGCAGCACATCC
>CAMDDX010000015.1 GCA_945893075.1 Planctomyces sp. SH-PL62
CCATTCACCGGAGCTGGCAAAAAATGAAGGGCGGAAAATGATCCGCTGCTGCGAACTCCGCGGCACTTTGAACACCGCTGCAATGCCTTAGAAAACCTCCTTCCAAACGCCACACAGGTCTCATCAGCCACGACAGACCCGGAAGAACCATAAAAAAACTGTTCTCGCGCTTCGTCCATTCGGCGATGCACACTTCGACGCTCATGACTTGGACCGCCGGATGCGTTTCGGAAGACGCTGCTCATCCAGATGCAGCCCCAGGTCGTCGGCGGCCGGAGCGGCCAGACTCGCCAGCCGATCATGCAATTGGAGAATGAACGCGGCGGTCGCCAACGTTCCCATCGCCACGGTGGGATCACCTCGCTCCAAGCGCCAGAGAGTATCTCGACTCACAAACAACCGCTGGGCCATGTCGCTGGTGGAGATGCCCCGCTTGCGTCGAGCGAGAGCCAGATCGCGTCCCAGCGTTCGCAAGGCATGAGCGGCAGGCAGTGGAAGGGCAGTTGTTTGCGGCATGAGTCAGAGTGTCTGCCATAGCAGGCGCGATGTCAATTTGAGTCTGATATGGCAGACGCTAGTGTTGATCAGCCGGAACGGGCCAGTGTCCGGTTCCGTGGGAGACTCTGGGAAGTCACGCTCGCCAAGAGCGTGGGTTTGATCGGTGACACCCCACGCTCTGGCGAGCGTGGCTACCTCACTATCTTGCCCGATCCTATGCGGCGCAGTGGTGGATGTTCCTTGGCGGCTTCGATGGATTTGATGGCGTCCTCGACGGCGCGGACTCTGCGATCGTTGAGTTCGCCGCCGGGGAATTCGCGCCGCTGAACTTGATCGTTGAGGGACACGATCACCTCTTTCAGAAGCGGCACGGCGTCCTTGGCGGCTGAGCCGTAGCTCGCGATCTCCTGCATGATGATCCCGGTTCTGGATTCGCTGCCGTGTCCTCCCTGAGTCTTCGCGAAGATGACGCCCGCTTCAATCCCCTCTTTGTAGTGATGTTTGGTCAGCGCTTTGAACGCGCCCATGCGGATGTCGTTCGTAAACATCGTGTCGGCCGGGCACGTGGTGGTAACCGCGGCCAAGAGATCCGGAGCCAACGCCTGCACGTCTTCGAGGGTCAAGTTGTTCGCGAAGTAGCCGCCCAGTTTCCCGCGCGCCATTCCATCCGGATTCAAGGCGATGACCCGGATCGCCGGATGGAGCAGCTTCGGATCGGCTTTCTTGACGGCGTCGGTCAGTGGGCCGGCGAACAAGGCGGCGGCCAATTGGCCGTGAGTCAGTTGAATGGGATCGGCCCAGGCGATCGGCTCAAGTGGCTCGGCGGTTTTGACAACCGCCTGGAGCACTTCAGCGATGGACGGCTTCGCCTCGCCGCCCATCTTCTTGATGGCCTCCGCTGCTTTGAATCGCAGCCAGCGGTCTTCATGAGACAGCAGCCGGACCAACACGGGGAGCGCATCAACGCTCTTGATGTAACCGAGCGCCTCGCAGGCTCCCTGGCGAGCATGCAGGTCTTTGCCTTCCGCCAGCTTGATCAGTTGGGGCACCATCGCTTTGGCTTCCGGACGCCGAGACAACTCTTCGGCCGCCCAGCCACGGACGATGGGGGACCAATCGCCGAACGCCACCACGAGTTCCTGCGCAGTTTTCTCTTTGCGGTCCAAATCGAACTTACCGGAGGCGATGGCAGCGGCCGCCTCTTGCTTGCTCAGCAGGTTTGAGGGATTCACTCCCTTGCCGGTGATGCAGAGTTGTTTCAGAGGCAGCGCATAAGTGAGGACATAGGTCGCGTTCGGACTGAGACCGTAATAGCCGCTCTTGCCGTAGTAGGTGTTGTCGTCCGTTTTGCCGGGGCCGAATTGCTCGCTACCGTCGTAGGTAAATGATCCGTCGCTGCGCCTTACCAAGTCGAGGTGCCAGGATGCCTCTTTGAAGAAGGCCGCTGTTGCTGCGGGACCGCCAGCGTTGGCTCCGAGGGCGCTCCACAGGTAACTGAAGCCCTGGCCGGTGTGTCCGCATTCGCGGCTCCGGTGTCCCGCCGTGGCCATCTTCGCGAAGAATTGCGACTCCTTGATCCGGTCCGGCTGGAGAGAAAACATCACAGCGGTGATGGAGTTCTTGCCATTGTTTTCGTGGTAGGGCCAAGGCTCGTGTTCGCCGTAGGGGATCGCTCCCTTGTCCACGAAGTAACCGAAGAACCTGGAGGCGGTCGCGATGGCGCGGTCGACCTCAGGATGTTTCACGCCGCACCTCTGGCCCATCACGATGGAGAGATTGGCCGGCAGCCCCGCCATGTTCACCGGGCCATAGGGCGGGATCGAACCGTGCAGCTCGCCCTTGGCGGTCCGGTCGGAAACACCGTGCCCGAAGGTGCCATACATGCTCTGCCCCTTGGCGAGCGTGACCGTGTACTCATTGATGGCGTGCAGCACCTCTTTGTCACCGGTCAGTAAAAAGTATTCGCAGAGGAAAAGATTTCGATAGCTCCAGTCCCACACGACCATCCCCGCTTTCAATTCCAGCTTGAGCGTGGTTGGCCCGATCTTCCGAGCGAACGCCTGCACCTTCGGCAGATATTCGGGCTTGCCGGTCGCCAGCAAAGCCAAACCGTTGATCGCACCATGCCAGTTTTCCTCCAGCGGTTCCTTCTCCAGAACCTGACAAGCCTCGTCGAAGATCCGCTTTGATTTCGGACAGTTCCACGGCGCGGTGTCGCTATAGGTTCCCATCACTTTCAGTTTGAGCTGCACCTCTTCGCTCTTCCCCGCGCGCGAGACGGTCAACTTCAAGATGCCGCCATTGGCTGTCTTCTCGGCTTCCTGAATCGCCACGGCGATGCTCTTACGAGCGTCGTCGCCAAACAGTTGTCCGCCGACACCGAGGATCACGTCATCGACTTTCACCACACCATCCGCCGGCGACTTGGAGCCAACATGCGTGACCAGAATCTGCCGACTGGCCGCCGTCGTCCGCCCCTGCAAACCATCGAAGTGAGTCAGCGGCTGGGTGTGAATCCATCCGCGCAGGCCAGTGGCCCCCAAGTTGTAAGTCTGATTGCGATCAACCTTGCTGCCGTGCTCAAGAACCGGCGGGATCGGAGACTGCGCCGAGACGAGCGGACAACACGTCAGAATCGCAAAGCTGGCAACAACTGAGGCGAGACGCGGAACACGGGTTTGCATTTTTGCTCTTAGGGTGAGGGTTATGCGGAGGGGTCGGGTGTTCAAATTTCAAAAGTGCCAAGGCAATTTTGAAAATTGAACACCCGACCCCAGACTGGTTGAACCGTGGGCTAGCGTCCAACACGAATGGCGGAGCGCCGCGTTATGGTAACTCGTGCCCTGCATCGGATTCTTGGCTGACTCCATCACATCGACATCAATATGCGCATACCGCCGCTGTCCTCGACCGGTCCCGTTTTCTCGCCCATGCTGATCCGTTTTTGCCTTTCGGCTCAACGGAAGATTTCCTGTCGCGCCGTTTCTGTGATCGCCACGACGGCGGGGTGCTTGAGCTTTCGCTCGCCGGAGATGGCGTAGAACTGCTCGCGGATGGAGTCGATGCGGCCGACGACTTCGACTTGGTATTGCTGGCGGACTTCGGCCTCGATCACGGTGGGAGCGGGAAACAGCCCTTCGCCCACTTGGCCGAAGACCTTCAGCAGAGCGCTGTCGTCAAATTCGGCGCGGATGATGGGGCGAATGTCGTTCGCATCGAGCCAACGGTCGAGTTCACGTCGCAGCGACGAGGGCCTCGTGGGCAGCAGAAGCGGAGCGCCATTCAGCGAAGCCGGAAACCCGCGACGGTATTTCTTCACGAGTCCCTTCGTGCCGAGAATCGAGACGGAAGATTCTCCGAGAAGATGGTTGAACGCGCGGACCTTCATGGCCGATGTCACCGGTGAATCCGACAAGACGATGTCCACGGAATTCTGGGCGAGTTCCAGCAACAAGTGGTCGAGCGAATCCTCGAGACAGATCAGGCGCACGGCCTCAGGCAACCGCAGCGCGGGTTCCAGCAATCGTTTGGCAATCAGCTTCGGCAGAACATCGACGATGCCCACGACCAGTTTTACCGGGCCGCCCACCGGCCGGCCGTGGGCCGTATCGAGCAGTTCGCGGCCGAGCGTGAAGATTTCATCGGCGTAGCGGTAAACGACGCGGCCTTGTTCGGTCAGCTCCAGCTTGCGACCGGACTTCTGAAACAACTTCTGGCCGAGCGACTTTTCCAATCGTCGGATTTGCGTGCTGATCGCCGGTTGGCCGAGATGCAACTTCTCGCCCGCGCGGGCGATCGTACCTTCGCGAACGACGGTCCAGAAATACAACAAATGGTGATAGTTGAGCCAGTCCATGCCGGGACTTTACTTCGATTTAATGAATGCTTCAATGAATCACTTTCAATCCGTTGAGACTCAACGGCGCGCGTAGGCTTTGCCGATCTCACAGAGACAGGCCAGCGGGCGGAACGGGCTGCCCCCTCCGGTTCGTCGCAGACACAGCATTCGTAACCGCGAGATGATTCTGTCTTCCGATCTTGTGGAGTCGTGGCGTGATAGAACTGGAATCGCTCTCTCGTGATGGCTTGGGGCGACCGGAAAATCCTTCGAGCGGCGGCTCGACAAGCACTCGCACGATTGCGGAGTGGTCGTCGCAGACCGGGCCGAGCGAGAGGACGGGCAGCGCACTGCCGCGCACGGTCTTGATCTGTCATGCGGACGATGCGCTGAATCGTGAAGGGCTGGCGCGCTGGCTGGCGGCCACGACTTCGCTGGTCGGCATCGTTGTTCTGGAAGAGCCTCCGCAGCGGATGCGGCGGCGGGTGAAGCGCGAGATCAGACGAGTCGGCTGGTGGCGATTTCTCGACGTACTGGCGTTTCGCGTTTATTACAGATTGTGTCTGGCGAAACAGGATGCTGCGTGGGAAGCGAGAACGCTCGACGATCTCTGCCGGCGATTTGCTCCGCTCGCTCAGTCCACGAAAGTCCTCCACGCTCCGTCGCCGAATGCGGCTGAGGTTGAGGCGTTTCTGCGCGACGTGGCTCCCGATCTGCTGCTGGCTCGCTGCAAGACACTGCTCAAGCCGAGTGTCTTTTCGATTCCGACCGCGGGCACGTTCGTCCTGCATCCCGGCATCTGTCCGCAGTACCGGAATGCGCATGGTTGTTTCTGGGCGTTGGCTCAGAATGACCGAGCCAACGTCGGCCTGACGCTGCTCAAGATCGACCAGGGTGTCGATACCGGACCGGTCTACGGGTACTACCGCTGTGACTTCGACGAGACGACGGACTCGCACCACGTCATCCAACACAAGGTGGTCTTCGACAACCTCGACGCCTTGCGGGACAAGTTGCTCGAAATCCATGCCGGCCGAGCGACAACGCTCGACACACGCGATGCTCCTTCCGGCGAATGGGGCCAGCCGTGGCTCTCGGCTTACTGGCGCTATCTGCGGCGCGCGAAACGGAATCCGTGACGATTGTTCTCTCGACAAGAATCATTTGCTTGCGAGCCTAACTCTGGATGAAAGACGATGCCGATTACCTTGCTGTATCACGATGTCACGCCGATCCAGGCCGAAGACTCCAGCGGATTCGCTGGCCCGGAAGCGGCACGCTACAAGTTGACGCCGGAGGAATTCGCGCGTCATTTGGCTGCACTGGCTGGCAAAGTCACTCGGTCGCCATTGGCAGCGTCGACGCCGAATGAACTGCGGTCCGCCCCTCGCGATGCGTGGCTGCTCACGTTTGACGATGGGGGCACCTCGGCAATCACGGAGATCGCCGGTCAACTCGAACGACGCGGTTGGCGCGGCTGGTTCTTTGTCTCCACCGACTTCATCGGGACTCCCTCGTTCTGCACGCACAGCCAATTGCGGGAACTGCGAGAGCGCGGCCATGTGATCGGCAGTCACTCCTGTAGCCACCCCGAACGCATCTCGCGCTGCTCGCCCCGGCAGCTTCTCGACGAGTGGCAGCGGAGTCGCGCGGTGCTTTCAGAGATCCTCGGCGAGCCGATCACCACGGCGTCGGTGCCCGGCGGCTTCTACTCCGCCAAGGTCGCTCGCGCGGCGGCCACTGCGGGGATCGAGGTGCTGTTCAACTCGGAGCCAACGACCAGACTGTCCGCAGTGGATGGCTGCCTGGTCGTCGGTCGCTACTGCGTTTATCGCGGGATGAGCGACACCGACGCCACCTGTTTGATCGGTGATCCTCTGCGGCGCTGGCGACAGTCGGCATCTTGGAACGCCAAGAAGATTGCCAAGAAGATTGCCGGACCAGCCTACAAATTACTTCGCCAGCAACTTCTTCGTCGCGTCTCCGAGACGTGACTTCGATTTAATGAATGCTTTTGAACAACACTTTCAATTCGTTGAACCTCAACTGGCCGCGTAGGATTCGCCGACTTAAAGAGACAAGCGAGCGGCCAGTATGTGCTGGCGAGCGATGACGCAGAGCGTTGGCCCGCGAGCACGGCATCGACATCGGGGTGAAATGCCCACGCTCGCCGGTCTTGAAGGTGGTTGCGGGGCTGCCGTGCGTGCGAGCGCGGCAGCCCGCAACCCCGACTCAGAGACCGAACGGCATTCCAGAACTCGCGGGAGACGCAGCCATGCTGATCGACGTGCTGGATCGGGATGTGACCTTGGATGAGGGGACTCTGGAGTGGATCGAGCGGCGGTTGCAGTTTGCTCTGGGGCGGTTTGCCGGACGGATTCGGCGAGTGCAAGTGGTCCTCAGCGACATCAATGGCCATCGCGGCGGCATGGACAAGCAATGCCGGCTGCGCATCACGTTGATCTCCAAAGAGGAGATCTTCGTTGAGGACGTGGACACAACCGTTGAGGCGGTGACGGCGAACGCGGTCGAGCGAGCGGCCCGGTCGGTGGCGCGCTGGCTGGAACGGCAACGTGACTTCGGAACTGCCTCTGAGAGTGCTTTGTTGGTGCCGATGTCGCGATTCACCGAATCGGCTTAACGCGGCACGAACGGTGGGGAGGTGTTTGATGTGGTGGAGCTTCAAGAACAATCAAACTGCTTTGACGGCGGAGCAATTGTAGGTGGAGATCAATCTCCACACTCAGTCGTGGATTCAGGATCTCCGCGTCGAGCTTGTGGGGCGGCAGATCACCGTCCACGGCATCGTCGATTCGTATGGCGCGTTGCAAACGGTGATCGCGACGCTGCTGGACCTCCAGATCAAGCACGGGCTGCGGGTGGTGCTGGACGTGAAGTGCTTCAGCAGCCGGTTACCGAACAACAGCGGCCAAAAGTCTGAGGCGACGAAGGTCGCGTCAGAGTGAGACAGCCCGACAATCGTTGCGGCACAAGTCGCCGCCTCCAGTCAGAACCACGAACCATCAAGGAGAATCACATGGTGCTCATCAGTCGCAAGGAAGCGGACACGGTTCAGATTGGCGGTGATGTGTCCGTGACAGTGATCCGATCTTCGAACGGCGAAGTGCTGCTGGGCATCGCAGCCCCGGAAGGGACACGCATCCTGCGCAGCGAACTGGTGGAGCCAAGCCCTCTCGCAGAGCAAGATTTGATTTCGCTGCTCTTTCCGACCGACGAGGAACGTCTGCGGCGAAAAGTCAGTTGAGAAATCATCGGGCTGTTCGACTTGGCGCACGATGATCGAATAGAACTCGCACGGCCATGATTGAGACCGGCGAGTAGCCACGCTTGCCAGAGCGTGGGTTTACAGGCTTGTACTTGCCCACGCTCTGGCGAGCGTGGCTACACCAGCGAATGAATCGACGATGACTCAGCCGGAGACCAACGGACCCGCACCGCAGACGACGACAACGGCGGTGGATGGATTTGGAGAGATAGGAGCCGAAGCCATTCGGCTGTTGTGCGGGGAACGGCGTCGAGTGGACGTCTCCGCCATTCGCCGCTCGTTGGCCGATGCGATGCTGGCGTGGCCGGGGACGGCGGAAGAGCGGTGGTGGAAGTGGCTGGTCGAGACGGGTCGCGGGCTGAGCTACGCCGTGCGAGTGATTGATGCGTCTCCGCGCGAAGTCTTCGAGTTGCTGCGGCACGGCGTCGAGGCGGTCACGATGGGCGATGGCAGCGAACCGAAGTTGCTCGTGCTGACGGGGGCCAAGCGGCAGAAGTTTCGCTTGTGCGCGTTGCCGGGCGAGCCGGCGGGGCGATGGGTTTCGCAGCGGGAGTTGTCGGCGTTGCTCGGCGGGACGAAGGGGACGGTGGAGCGGCGGTGGGTCATTCTCGATCCCATGTCGGATGACATGCCGCTGGCGGCGGACGGACACGGCGAGCACGCGCATCCGACGCCCTGGTCGCGACTGTGGGAGTTCATGCGACCGGAACGGTCGGACTTGTGGATCGTGCTGATCTTCGCGTTATTCACCGGGATGCTGACACTGGCGACGCCGATTGCCGTCGAAGCGCTGGTCAACACGGTCTCATTCGGGACGTTGCTGCAACCGCTGATCGTGTTGTCGATCATCTTGCTGACGTTTCTGGGCTTCGCGGCGGCGTTGCGATTTTTGCAGCGGTTCGTGGTGGAGCTGATTCAGCGGCGACTGTTTGCTCGCGTCGTCGGGCGGTTGGCGTGGCAGTTGCCGAGGGTGCGATTGGATGCGGCTCATCAATTCACGCCGGAGTTGCTCAATCGGTTCTTCGATGTCGTGTTGATGCAGAAGATGGTGGCGCAGTTGGCACTGGATGGGTTGAGGGTCGTGCTGACGGTCGGCCTGGGCATGATCGTGCTCGCGTTTTATCACCCGTGGCTGCTGGCGTTCGACGTGGTGTTGCTGGTGATGCTGGCGTTCAATGTGTTCGTGCTGAGTCGCGGAGCGATGCGGACCAGCATCGCGGAATCGGCGAGCAAGTACGCGGTGGCCGGTTGGCTCGAAAACATCGCTCTTTGCCGAACGACCTTCAAGGCGGTCGGCGCGGCGGAGTTCGCACTGACCCGTGCCGACCGGCTGACGACCGATTACCTCGTGGCGCGGGAAGCGCACTACCGCGTGATCATCCGGCACATCCTCCTGGGCCTGGCGCTCGAAGCGATCGCCAGCGCGGTGCTGCTGGGACTGGGGGGGTATCTGGTGATTCAAGGGCAGATGACACTCGGCCAGCTTGTCGCGGCGGAGCTGATTGTGACGTTGATCGTGGCGGCGATCGCGAAGCTGGAGAAGCAATTCGAGAGCTTCTACGACCTGCTGACGTCGATGGACAAGTTGGGGCACTTGTTCGATCTGCCGGTCGAGCCGTCGTCGGGCTTGATCCACGTCGGACACAGCGGCGCGGCACGCTTGACCTTGCGCGGCGTCGGCTTTTTGCACGGCGACGGCTCTGTGGGGCTGAACGAGGTCTCGCTCGAGGTGGCTCCCGGCGAAGTGGTCGCAATTACGGGGCCGACCGGTTGCGGCAAGAGCACGCTGCTGGATTTGTTGTTCCGACTGCGCGAGCCGTCGTCGGGGCGAATCTCGCTGGACGATCTCGATCTGGCCGATCTGCGCCCGGACGTGCTACGGCAAATCGTCTCGCTCGTTCGCGGCATCGAGGTGCTCGACGGAACGCTGGCCGAGAACGTGCATCTGAATCGCCCGGAGATCACGACGACGAACGTTCGCGACGCGTTGCGGCGAATGGAGCTGACGGACGATGCGCAAAGCGACCACCGTCGCCTGAATTGGAGCCTCGACACGCATCTCGCCCACGACGGCAAGCCCTTATCGGAAAGTCAGGCGCGGCGATTGATGTTGGCTCGCGCCATCGTTGGCCAGCCACGCTTGTTGTTGATCGACGGCTTGCTCGATGCCCTGCCCGACGAGGACGGCGAACGGTTGTTGGAAGAATTGAAACGCACACGCGGCGATTGTTCGGTGATATTGGCGACGGGTCGCAAATCGCTCATGGCGAAATGCGACCGGATTTGTGAATTGTGAAGACAGCGGAGAGACAGGCGAGCCGAGGGGCGTCAGGACGTAGGGTGGGACCAGCGGCGCTTCGCCGCGCCGGCCCACCAGGAATCAAAGCGATTGAAGATGGTGGGCCGGCGCTCGAAGCGAGCTTGTCCCACCCTACCTGAGTACCGCTCACTTGCGATGCGACAGGAGCTTGCGATGTTGAACACGCTGACGGGAGTTGAATTCGAGCACGTTGGATTTCCGGCGTTGCGGTTGGCGAAGTCGTCACGTCTCGCGCGTCGCGTCGCGCGGGTGTTGTTGGTGATGTTGGTGGGAGCAATCATGGCGTTGGGTTTTGCTCCGTGGCAGCAGTCGCTTAGCGGGACCGGGCGGGTCGTCGCCTACGCTCCGTTGCAACGCCAGCAAACGATTGAGGCTCCGATTTCCGGCCGCATCGTCCGCTGGGGAGATCAGGTGTTTGATGGCGTTCGCGTCGAGCAAGGTCATTTCATTTTGGAGATTCAGGACATCGACCCGAACTTTCAGCTTCGTCAGCAAGACCAGCTCGCGGCGACGGTGCGCGAACTCGACGCGAACAAGATCGTCGTGCTGGCGTATGAAGCTCAGGTCGCGGCGTTCGAGACGGTGAAGGTGGAATCGGTCGCGGCGGCGGACGAGTACGTGAAGGTCGCCGGCGAGAAGCTACGGATCGAGGAGCGCAACCTCGACGCCGAACAGGCGGGCGAACTGCAACAGCGGCTGGATTACGAACGGCAGAAGGAACTCGCCAAAGACGGGCTGACCTCCACGCTCAAGGTGCAAGAGGCCGAACGCAAATGGAAAGAGTTGATCGCGAAGGTCGATAAGGCCGAGGCGTACATCCGCGCCGCCAGGAATGAACTGGCCGCCAAACGAAACGAGCGGACGTCCAAAGAGCGCGAGGCGCAGGCGAAAATCGACTCGTCGAAAGCGGTCCTGCAAAAGGCGCTCGGCGATGTCGCCAAGCTCGACAAACAAATCTCCGAGTTGCAGGTGAAGATCACTCAGCAGCAAAGCCAGGTCGTGAAAGCTCCGCGCGACGGCACCATCATGCACCTGATGGCTCACTCCGGCGGTGAGATGGTCAAGCAAGGTGAGCCGTTGTTCGTGCTGATCCCCGATGCCGAAGACCGCGCGGCCGAGATTTGGGTCAGTGGCAACGACGCTCCGCTGATCAGCGTCGGTCGCCAGGTGCGACTGCAATTCGAGGGCTGGCCCGCCGTGCAATTCACCGGCTGGCCGAGCGTCGCGGTCGGCACCTTCGGCGGCACGGTCTCGAACGTCGATGCCGCCGCCGGCAACAGCAAGAACCAGTTCCGAGTCCTCGTCGTCCCCGATGTGGACTCGCCGCCGTGGCCCAGCACCAAGTTCCTGCGCCAAGGCACACGAGCCAACGGCTGGGTGCTGCTCGACCAAGTCGGCCTGGGCTACGAAGCCTGGCGCAGACTCAATGGATTCCCTCCGTCGATTGCCTTCCCGGAACCTTCGAGCGACGGAAGCAAGAAGGATAAAGGCAAGTAGCTCGGCAAAATGTCCGCAGCGCGGACGAAACCGAAAGGAGATTCGATGACTTCCGATTTGATGCAGGCGATGCAGGCCAATTTATTGTCGCCAGCAGTTTTGTTTTTCTTACTCGGCGTGTTCGCGACGTTGTGCAAGAGTGACCTGAAGTTTCCGGAGCCGTTGTATCTGGGGCTGACGATCTATTTGCTCACAGCGATTGGCTTCAAGGGTGGCGTGTCGATTGCCCGAGCGGGCGTTTCGGTGGTGTGGTGGCCGGCGCTGATGGCGATCGCGCTCAGCGCGCTGATTCCGTTGTGGAGCTATCCCGTGTTGCGGTGGCTCGGTCGCTTGTCGCCGGTCGATTCGGCGGCTGTTTCGGCGCACTACGGTTCGGTCAATGCGGTGACATTTATCGCGGCCACGAACTTTCTGAAGTCCGTTGGCCAGCCGTATGAAGAATTCGCCTCGGCGTTTCTCGCGGTGATGGAGGCTCCGGCGATCGTCATTGGCGTCGTGCTAGGCAAACTCGCGACGCAGAAGCCGGGCGAGTCGTTCGGGCCGACACTCAAGGTCGCATTCCACGAAGCGTTGCTCGGTCGCAGCGTGATCCTGCTGGTCGGGGGCCTGCTGATTGGCTACCTGTCTGGCGAGCGGGGCTATGAGGCCACTTCCGGATTCTTCGTCGCTCCCTTTCAGGGAGTGCTGGCGTTGTTCCTGTTGGAGATGGGACTGGTCGCGGCTCGGCGGTTCGGCGATCTCCGCAAGGTGGGCCTGTTTCTGATCGTGTTCGGGATCGCGATGCCGATCCTGAATGGTCTGATTGGAGTCGCATCGGGACAACTCGCGGGCCTGAGCCTGGGAGGCGCGATGCTGACGGGAATGCTGGCGGCGAGCGCCTCGTTCATCGCCGCGCCGGCGGCCATTCGCCTGTCGCTCCCCGAAGCGAATCCAACGCTGTATCTGACCTCGGCCTTGGCAATCACGTTCCCGTTTAACATCACTCTGGGATTGCCGATCTGTTTTGAATTCGCCAAATGGATGTACGGAGGCTCGCTATGAAACTGCATTCGATGAAGCTCGTGACGATCGTCTGCGAGGCGTTGGCCCGCACGTCCGTCACCGAACTGCTGCACGAAATCGGCGCTCACGGCTACACGCTGTTCCCGGTCGAAGGGGTCGGTGCGCAAGGCTCGCGCGTGGCCGACATCGAAGAGTTTGCCAACATCCAAATCGAAGTCGTGCTGCCAACGGAGCCTTCTCTGCAACTGTTGGAACGGCTGGAACGCGACTTCTTTTCCCGCTTCGCCATGATCGCGTATTCGACCGACATCGAAGTCATCCGCAGCGCGAAGTTTTGAACGAACCGACGACCGAAGGGAACGAGTGCCAGGGATGTTTCCAGAACAGTTACGAGATTTATTACAGGCGGTGCGTTGCGGGCAAATGGAGGTCGAGTTGGCCTTTAGCGAACTGGTGGACTTGCCGTTCGCCGATCTGGGCTATGCGACGGTGGACCATCATCGCTCGCTGCGGCAGGGAGTTCCCGAAGTGATCTTCGGACAGGGAAAAACCGCCGAGCAGATCGTCGGCATCGCGCGCGAATTGGCGCGAAAGCAGCAGAACGTGTTGATCACCCGAATGGACGCGACACAGGCGGAGTTCGTGCAGCGGGAACTGCCCGATCTCCGTTACGTTCCGTTGGCTCGGGTGGCCACGCTGGAATTTAGCGTCCCGCTGGCGATCGCGGGTTCGGTCGCGTTGGTCTGCGCGGGAACCGCCGATCTGCCGGTGGCCGAGGAATGCGCCGAGACGTTGCGCATGCTTGGCATCGGTTGCGAACGGCTGACCGACGTGGGCGTGGCCGGACTGCATCGCTTGCTCGCCAAACGAAAACGGTTCGACCGGGTTTCGTTGGCCATCGTGGTCGCCGGAATGGAAGGAGCTTTGCCGAGCGTCGTGGGGGGCTTGGCGTCGATTCCGGTGATCGCCGTGCCCACGTCCGTGGGCTATGGTGCCGGCTCCGGCGGTTGGGCGGCCTTGCTGGGAATGCTGACCAGTTGCGCCGCCGGAATCACCGTCTGCAATATCGACAACGGATTTGGTGCCGCGATGGCCGCCTATCGAATTCTGGCCTCGCGCCCCAAGCCCCCCGCGTCGGCGTTAGTTGAACGCACGAGTTAATCCACCAGCCGCCATTGGACTGTCTCGCCGGCACGAAACGGGATCAGGTGATCGTCGCCCACGAGGATTGAGTTGGGAACGATCCACGGTTCTTTTTCCAGAGTGATCTGTGTGGAGTTGCGCGGCAGGCCGTAGAAGTCGGGTCCGTGAAAACTCACGAAGCCTTCCAGACGCTCCAGAGCCGAACCTTGCTCGAAGACCTCCGCGTAGAGTTCGAGCGCCGCGTGGGCGGTGTAGATGCCGGCGCATCCGCACGCGGACTCCTTGTCACGGCGGAGATGCGGAGCGCTGTCGGTGCCGGCAAAGAACCGCGGATGTCCGCTGATCGCCGCTTCCAGCACGGCCTGTCGATGTTGTTCCCGCTTCAACACGGGCCGGCAGTAATGATGCGGACGCAAGCCACCCTCGAACAGCGCGTTGCGATTGAGCAGCAGATGATGGACCGTGATCGTGGCCCCGACGTGCGGCGATGCGTCACGCACGAATTGCACGGCCTGCGCGGTCGTCACATGCTCGATCACGACGCGCAGTCCGGGAAACCGCCGCAGCACCGGAACCAGTTGGCGGTCCAGGAAGACCGCCTCGCAATCGAAGACATCGACGCGGGAGTCGGTGGTTTCGGCATGGATCAGCAACGGCATTCCGAGCGATTCCATCGCGGCTAAAGCCGGATGACACCGCGTGACGTCGGAAACTCCGAACTGCGAATTCGTGGTGGCTCCGGCGGGATACCACTTCACCCCCTGGATGATTCCGCTGGCCTGGGCCGCGGCGATCTCGGCGGGAGACGTTTCGTCGGTCAAGTACAAGGTCATCAACGGCTGGAAGTCGCACTCGGCGGGAACAGCGGCGAGGATTCGCTCCCGATAGTGCCGCGCCAGTTCCGTTGTGGTGACGGGGACCGGCAGATTGGGCATGATGATGGCCCGCGCGAACCGCCGTGCACTGTCGTGTACGACGCGGCGCAGCAACTCTCCATCGCGCAAGTGCAGATGCCAGTCGTCCGGTCTCGTGAGCGTTAAGGTGATCGGCACCACTGATCCCTCCCGTAGCCGAAGTCGTGAGACTTCGGTTTTTCCCATGTCACCGAAGTCTCACGACCTCGTCTACAGGCGGCTCTCAAGGATTGCAGCGGGGACACTCCGCCGGCGAAACGTATTTCGGAACATCTTCCAAACGATGGTTTTCGCGATAGGGACATTTGAGGCAGCCAAACACCCAAGCCAGCGGGGCATCGGTCGCGCAACCACAGGCTTCACAGCGTCGGCCGGGAACCGCTTCCACACGCGCGAATCCCGGCAGGTGGCACTGTGGACAAGCACTGCGCAGCTTTTTCACTAAGTCCTCGGCAGCCTCTCCGATCACCGACATCCGTTTGGGATTGGCGTGAGCGCGCATGTCCGTCTCCACAAACACACGCCCGGTTTCAGACTGTTCCTGAGCCGACTCGAAAGCCTGCCGCAGTGAGTCCCAGTCGGCCAGTCCTTTCCGCACGCGCGGGTCATCCTCATCGACGGGCCGAACGATCAGTTGATGTTCCGGGAAGCCAATCAGCTCCGCGAACTTCGTGACCTCTTCCCAACCGGCGGAGGACAGGTGCGTGAAATTGGTGTTGCGGCTGCCGGCCACGCCGACGACTTCCAACTCCAGGTCGTCGTCAATCCAGACGAGCATCTCCAGGTTCCACGGAAAGAACCCAATCATGGGGTCCGGACCAAAGGAGCCTTCGCTGGCCAAACCCAGCGAGCAGCCAGCCAACCGCATCCCCTCGCGAGCTTTGGCTCGTGCCGCCTCCAGTTGCGTGCCCGCGCGCGGAATCTCGCGCGTGAACGTGCCGAGTTGATCGGTATCAAAACCGCGCACCAGTTCGACATGACATTCGAGACCGCTGGCCAACACCGGCTCGACCACGCGCTCCTTGCCGTGCTGAGTCAGAAAGGCCACGGGCCGATTTTCGTAGCGGCCAGCCGTTCCGGCTGCACCGATACCATTCAAAGGCAGGCTTGGGATTTCGGTGCTCATGACTGCCAAAACCTCTAGTAGGGTACTCTCAGAAATTCCGCAGCTCCTCGGGCTTACCCACCTTGTCCAAGCGAGTCAGCCGTTGGTCATCAAAGCGGCAGAGGATTTCGATCTCTAGGCTGATGGTCAAGTCAAAGTGGGAAAGCGAAGTAGACCGTGCCCAACATGCCGGTCGTAGCTCATTGGCAAACCCTGCGGGTGCCGATCTTTGTCCTACGGGATGAAGCGCGGATGGAAATGACTCAATCAATGACCCTTTCACGGATGACGTTCTGGCTGCCACTGTGCCTTGGCGCGGTGGTCTTCGTGAGCGGCTGCGCGCAGACTCGCGCTCGAATCGCGGCCAATCCCGTGCCGACGCAATGGCGAGCCGGAGGGCGTCAGTCCCCGGACAATCTGAAATCGGAAATCTCAAATAGTCCTCAACTGGTCCGGGGGCTGACGCCCTCCGGCTCACCGGCAATTCAACTTGTCAGCGATGAGCAACCGGCACCAGTGCCGTCGGCCGATTCCCAGATCGCTCCGCCAGAGCCTACGGAAGTCAGCCCGACTCCGAACGCTGAGCCGTTGCAACTCGACGACGTGATCGGTTCGGTGATCGCGAGCTATCCGTTGTTGCGGTCGGCGATGCTCGGGCGGAACATCGCGCAGGGGGACTTGCTCGCGGCGAACGGTGAGTTCGATCTCAAGCTGAAGGCCGACACGCTCAACATGCCGCTGGGTTTCTACGAGAACTACCGGCAATCGGTCGGGGCCGAGCAACCGTTGTTCGGCGGCGGGTCGGTGTTCGGCGGATATCGGCTCGGGACGGGTAACTTCCCGGAATGGTACGGCGATCGCAGGACAAAACTCGGCGGCGAGTTCAAAGCGGGAGCAACGATCCCACTGGCTCAGAACCGCAACATCGACGACCGTCGCGCCGGTGTGTGGCGAAACAATTGGGAAGTGCAATCCGTCGAGCCGGAGATTCAAGCGCAGCTCATCGAGTTCATCCGCGGCGCGTCGATCACGTATTGGAATTGGGTCGCCGCCGGCCAGAACGTGCGCATCGTCGAAGAGTTGCTCAAGAACGCGACCGAACGGAGCGACGGCCTGCGTCGCCGAGCCGAACAAGGAGACATCCCGCCCATCGAAGTGACTGACAACGAACGCCTGATCGTGTCGCGGCAAACCAAGCTGATCGACGCCCGCCGTAAGTTTCAGCAATCGGCGTACAAGCTGTCGCTATTCCTGCGCGACGAGTCGGGCCAACCGCGCGTCATCGGCGAGTCACACCTGCCGCGCGAGTTCCCCAAGGCCGTTGATCCGGCGCAACGCGATCTCGACGCCGACATTCAGTCGGCCGTGGCGAGCCGCCCGGAGCTACGAGCGCTCGCGATCCTGCGCGAACAACTCAATATCGACTACGCCGCCGCTCAGAACTTGTGCCTGCCACAAGTCGATGCGGTGCTTGTTGGCGGACAAGACGTCGGCAACCCGGCCGATCCGAAGAAGGACGACAAGTCCGCGTTTGAGCTGGAAGCCGGCTTGATCGCCAGCGTCCCGCTACAACGCCGCAAGGCGCGGGGCAAGTCGCAGGCCGTCGAGGGCAAACTGGCTCAACTGCAAGCCAAGACGCAGTTCACGCAAGAAAAGATCATCGCCGAAGTGCAGTCGGCAAGTGCCGCACTGAACGCCGCGTTTGAGCAGCTTGAGCTGGCTCATCAGGCGCTCGACCTCGCCCGCCAAATGGAAACCGCCGAGCGTCGCAAGTTCGACTTGGGCGACAGCAACTTGCTGTTGGTCAATCTGCGAGAACAAGCCACCGCCGACGCCGCCACGACCGAACTCGAAGCCCGCCTCAACTTCTTCGACGCCCAAGCCGACTACCGCGCCGCACTCGCCAGCGATGTCGTGCCGTAGAGCGAACGGCAACAGATAAGTAACCCGAAGCGTGAGCGAGGGCGAACGCTTCACGGGGCACGGAATGTGGGATTCGTCACCTCCTGTAGCTCACGCTTTCGCTCACGCTTCGGGTGACTTGAGTCCTGCCGATCGCCTAAATGAGCCAGTCCAGGCCGCGAGGTGACTTCGATTTATTGAATGGTTCCACAAAAGACTTTCAATCCGTTGAACTTCAACCGATCGCGTAGGCTTGGCCGACCAACGAGACCAGCGAGCGGCCAGTACGAGCTGCCGAGGTGATGACGCACCATGGGGGTTTCGGTGTAATCGCTCCCGCTCGCCGGGCACACCAGTCACAGTCGCCCTTCGTTCAACGACGCGAGAAGCATCATGTTGATTGACGTGCCGGATCGGAACGTGACTTCGCTGCGGAGTCGGACTTGCCGGTGTCGCCGTTCTGGTGACTCGCGGGAAAATCGCCGAGCCAGCGGTCATTGCCGGCCAAGTCACGCATCGGCCCATGTCATTTGATCACACACGGAATTCATCAGGAGAAAAACTTATGCCGTTAAGTCACGTCCAATTTGAGAATGATTGTTCTTATCCGCCTCCGCGCGGCACGGTGTTGCTCCTCACCTGTATGGACCTGCGCCTGCTGGATGAGATCATCCAGTTCATGAATCATGACAACCTGGCCAACAGGTACGACCACGTTGTCTTTGCGGGAGCGGCGTTGGGGGCATTGGGGGCACCCTGTGCGAAATCGGATTTCTCACATTGGAAGAAAACCTTTTTCGATCACCTCGGTGCCGCGGTCGAACTGCATCGCGTCGAAGATGTCTACATTCTCGAACACCGCAACTGTGGCGCATACCACACCGTGTTCGGGGCGTGCCGCAATTATGGTGATTCGGAAAAGGAACAAGCGGCCGAAGAAGCCTGTCACCTCAAGTACGCGCAGTTGCTCCAACAGGAAATTGAAGACTGGGCCAAGCAGCACAACATCAAGTTGCGTGTGACGAAGTTTCTCATGGGCCTTCGCGGTCAGGTTTCGTTGCTATCCGGGCCGAAAGCAAAGACTCAATCCAAGAAGTCGGCGAAGTAGGCGGCGGAACTTGGTCGATCGCCGACAGGAAGTCGGCGCTGTGTTGCTGCCGCTGCGGAGCATCGTGCCTGCAGCCTTTCTCATTGGAAGAGACGAAAGGAACAGATCATGTGGGATCGGCTGAAACTCTTTTTCACTCCGTTCGATGCGCGCTATGAAGACATGACCCGCGCCAACTGGAGGTCGGTGGTCTGGCGCGACGTCAGCGCGGCCATCATTGTGGCCATGATGGCCATTCCGATGGCGATGGGCTTCGCGATGGCCGCCGGACTGCGGCCGGAACACGGCATTGTGGCTGGTGCTGTCGCGGGCATCGTGGGCGGGTTGTTCGGCGGCTCCAAATACAATGTCTATGGGCCGGTCGCGGCCCTGATCCCGATGATCGCCGGGCTGATGGCGAAGTATGCCACTCCCGAAGATCCTTACGCCGGGCACCACTTCCTGGTGCTGATCTGCGTTTGCGCGGGACCGATGCTGCTGTTGATGGCACTGCTCGGCTGGGGGAAGGTAGGCAATCTGGTGCCGCACTCCATCGTGGTCGGCTTCAGCGTCGGCATTGCGGTCGTCATCGGACTGACGCAACTGGGCGAAGTCCTCGGTTTGAAGGAAGACGTCCGCGGAAGCTCCCTGGCCATGGTGCAGGGCATTTGGAGGAACCTGCACGAAACCCACTGGGCGGCGTTGTTACTGGCCGGGCTGACTTTCTGGATGACCCGCTACTTGCTGAAGGTCTCGATTTTCATCCCCGCGCCGCTGATCGCCATCGGCGTGACAACGTTGTTGTCCGCGACTCTGTTGGCGAACTCCGGTCTCTCGACGGTCAAGTCGGAGTACGGGGCCATTCCGACACACTTTCTGGCATTGTCCACGCCGGCACTCCCCGCGTCGGATCTCGCGACGTTGGGGACGTTGGTGTTCTACTCGTTGGCCTTTGCCTTCGTCTGCGGGTTCGAGAGCCTGTTGTGCGCGCGCATGGCGGATCGGCAGGCCGAGAACCGTGGAACGCCGTATCACCCGGACAAAGAATTTTGGGGACAAGGGCTACTCTTGCTGCTGGTGCCGCTGCTCAACGGCATGCCGCTGTCGGGTGCTCTGGCCCGCACCTCGACCAAGATCCAAGTGGGCGGGATGACGCCGCTGTGCGAACTCTTGAAGTGCGTTTTCAAACTGCTGCTGGTTTACTTCCTGGCGAGCTTTCTGGAGCTGATCCCGATGGCGTGCGTCGGTGGCATCCTGCTGTGGGTGGCCTTCAACATGGTCAAGCCGGTAGAGATCCGAAAGATCTGGAACCTCAATCGGTTCCATGCGTTTCTGATGGTCTACACCTGCGTCATGGTGATTGCGTTCGGTTTCTTGACGGGCGTGCTTTCGGCCACGTTGATTTATGGCGTGCTCTGCAAATTCCTGGACAAGCCCCCGTCAGGCTTGACCGAATCCGATGAGTTGCGGCCGACAGTGATCCCGTTGGAGCAAGATGCGCGGGCTCTTTCGGCCTAGTAACCTGTCAGACGATTAAGTCGCCACGCTCGCCAAGAGCGTGGGTTTTCCACGGATGTCCCACGCTCTTGGCGAGCGTGGCGACCCAGAGACCAAGCCATGATCAAACGCATTCTCGTCGGTTTGGCGGGCACTCCTTATACGCCGGTCGCAATCCAGCGCGCCTTGAAGATTGCGCAGAATCATGAAGCCGAAGTCACGGGCGTAACGCTGATCGACAAGTCCAGCCTGCTCGACGACCGAGGCGAAACGGCGTGGCAAGTCTTGGAGGGCAGACAACGCTTGACGGATGCCGAAAACCGCATCGAACGATCCATCGCCGACTTTCGCGCGGCTTGCGATGAAATGGGAGTGGAACAGTGGCGTCTCGTGCAGGAAACCGAGGCACCGTTTACCAAACTGATTGAGCTGGCCCGTTACCACGATCTGATGGTGTTCGGGCTGAAGAGCATTTTTGAAAACGACTTCCTGTGCCGGGATCCGGAAGGATTGCTGGTCCGCATCGTGGCCGCCGGCGTGCGTCCCTTGATTGCGGTCACGGACAAGTATCGCGCGATCCATCGCGTTCTCATCGCCTACAGTGGTTCGATGGAATCCGCGAAGGCGATGAAGCGGTTCGTGCAACTGCGGCTGTTCCCGGAGGCTCAATTGAAGATCGTCACCTGCGAGAAATTCGAAGAGGATGGTCAGCGCCTGCTCAAAGACGCCGCCGACTACTGCCGCGCCCACGGTTTCTCAGTCGAGTGCCAGATCAGTCCCGATTCTCCGAAGACGTTCCTGCTGGAAGAGGCGCGTGCCTGGGAGGCCGACCTGATCGTTATGGGGAACAGCGCTCGGAGCGTGCTGATGCGGAAGATTCTGGGCGATACCGTTCTGGCGACGCTCCGTCACACGCCGATTCCGCTGTTTCTCGCACAATAAGGGTTGATCGACAGGGCGAAAGTCTTGCGAACCGCGCCATGCCACTGACCGAACGATTGACACTCACGAAACCGGACGATTGGCACCTGCATGTGCGCGATGCGGAACTGTTGCGACGGGTTGTGCCCGATAGCGCTCGGCGTTTCGCGCGGGCGATCATCATGCCCAATCTGCGGCCGCCGATCACCACCACCGACCTGGCTCGCCAGTATCGCGAGCGGATCCTCGCCGCGGTCCCTGGCGGTCTGAACTTCCAGCCGCTGATGACGCTGTTTCTGACTGACGAGACATCTCCGGCCGAGATCGCCAAGGCCAAGGCCAGCGGGATGTGGGTGACGATTCCGTGATCCCGTTTCGCGCGGGTGAAACCGTCGCTTGGCAATTGGCGGGAGCGGAATCGAAATGACCACCAAGACACCGATGAGCGACGATCCGCAGGAGGATCACACCACCAAGTTGCGGGCCATGTTGCACGCCTTGCAGGTGGGCGAGATTGACGTGAACCATGTGCTCGGTGAGCTAACCGACCTGCCGTTCGCTGACTTGGGTTACGCGACCGTGGACCATCACCGGGTTCTGCGGCAAGGCGTAGCGGAGGTGATTTTCGGCTCCGGGAAGACCGCCGAACAAGTGGTGGGGATCGCGCGCGAACTCATTCGCAAAGGCCAGAACTTGTTGGCCACGCGCATTGATGCCGTGCAGGCGGATTCGATTCTCCAGCAAATTGAGGCCGCGCGGTACATGCCCGCGGCGCGCGTGGTCACCATCGAGCAGTTTCCCGTAACAATGCGGCCCGTCGGTGCGGTCGTGCTGGTCTGCGCGGGAACCGCGGACCTCCCCGTCGCCGAGGAATGCGCTGAGTCGCTGCGAATGTTTGGTGTGCCTTTCGAGCGGTTGTACGACGTCGGAGTCGCGGGACTGCATCGCCTGTTGGCCAAGCGAGCGGCCTTCGACCGCGCGGCGGTGGCCATCGTCGTGGCCGGAATGGAAGGAGCGCTCCCCAGCGTCGTGGGTGGTTTGGTGTCGATTCCCGTGATTGCCGTCCCCACCTCCGTCGGTTACGGGGCCGGAGCCGGAGGCTTCGCCGCGCTGTTCGGGATGCTGACCAGTTGCGCCGCGGGGGTAACCGTCTGCAACATCGACAATGGTTTCGGTGCCGCCTTCGCGGCGCTACGAATCCTGAATTCCGTTTCGGATTTCACAGCGCAACACAAGTCCGCCACCGGCGCGGAACCTGGCCGCGCCGGCCAGGCGGAAGCGACGTAAGGCGGAGACTCGTACCTGTCGCCGAAGTCGTGAGGTTCACCAACGAACTAACAAAGGATCAAAAGTTGAATACGAACAATCGGATGAACGCGGTCAGTGAAGGACCAAGTGCCGCCACATCGACGGCATCGCCATTGCCTGCTGCGGGCTTGGTACAGCTTCTTGACCGCGACGAACGGCACTTGGAAATTCGCTATTACGACATTGCCGAAGCGTATCGGAGTTGGCTCTTGCCGCGCGACGACGCACAGGACTTGGTCCGCTGGTGGATCGAGCAGGGAGTCCATCAAACACTGCGGACTGGACTGTTGCCCGAGCAGAAGTTTGGCCGGATCTTTGTGTCACTCTTGAGCCAATCACAGATCTATTGCCGAGGTTCCAATCCACTGGGTTCTCCGAAGGTCACTGGGTATCAGTTTCCGCGCGCCGTCGTGGAAGCGCTCGCCATCGTCTAATTCAATTAGCGTGGGAAGCACCTCAGAAACCAGCGGCGTCGAGGGCGTCCCCGTGATCACCCAGGCCACGGTGAAACACTCTGCAACTGCCGTGATGGAGGCGATGATGTTCCCGGTGCTCGGCGATCTCGGCAGCGACTTTGCTGGCCCAGTTTGATGACCCGCGACCACGGTTAGCGATGGGAACTATGCGGCGGCGAAGACATTTGATCGACAGCGCTCGACCCTGGAGTGCGGTGGCTCGACACCCCCCTCCATTCGCTTGAAATAACGACATTCAATGTCCCAATAACCAATAACCATCGTCACGATAGCCGGCTGAGTGACTGCCGCTTTCTTGGCGATCAACGTCCTCATTCCAACTGAAGGGAGGGCTGCGTCGAGCCGCAGCACTCCAGGGCGGTCGGAACAGCGTGTTTCTGAATTCGAGATACCGGAAGGGGCACAATCATGGAGACGAGCAACCGGTCCTCGAACAAACAGGATTTGTCGGCGAACCTGAAACAAGACGGCTTGGCGTCGATCGTAGTTTTTCTGGTGGCGTTGCCGCTGTGCATGGGTGTCGCCATTGCGTCGGGCGTGCCGACGGAGAAGGCGGCCGCGGTGGGAATCATCACGGGAATTGTCGGGGGCCTCGTGGTCGGATTCCTGGCCGGCAGTCCCCTGCAAGTCAGCGGACCGGCCGCGGGCCTCGCCGTCATCGTGGGCCAGTTGATTCAGGAACATGGGTTTGAACGGCTCGGCCTGATCGTGATGATCGCCGGCGGCATTCAATTTCTCGCCGGCCTGCTGCGCGCGGGGCAATGGTTTCGAGCAGTCTCGCCGGCCGTGATTCAAGGCATGTTGGCCGGCATCGGCATCCTGATTCTTGCCGCGCAGTTTCATGTGATGGTGGATGACAAGCCGCCGGGCACGGGCAAAGAGTTCGGCGGAATCATGAATCTGGCGACTCTGCCGCAGGCCGTGTGGAAAGGACTGTCCGAGACGGAACATCGTCCGGCGGCGATCCTGGGAGTGATCACTATCCTCGCCATCATTCTCTGGACGGCGTTCGTTCCCAAGAAACTAAAATTCCTTCCCGCGCCGCTGTTTGGAGTGGTCGTCGCCACAGCCGCTGCCGCGATCTTTCAAGCGGACGCGAATTTCATCTCCGTCCCGAACAACCTGCTGGATGCGATGCAATTGCCGACGCTCGGCGATCTCGGCAGCGCCTTTGCCGGCCCCAGCTTGATCGAAAACGTGGGTCCGATATTGCTCGCAGGCTTGGCACTGGCGTTCGTCGCCAGCGCGGAGTCGCTGCTCACCGCCACGGCCGTGGACTCGATGCAGCAGCACGCGCCGCGAACCAAGTATGATCGCGAACTGATGGCCCAAGGGACCGGCAATCTGCTCTGCGGATTGGTCGGGGCGCTGCCGATGACCGGCGTCATTGTGCGGAGTTCCGCGAACGTCCTGGCCGGTGGCCGGACACGGACCTCGACGATCATGCACGGCGCTTGGCTGCTGGTGTTCGCCGTGCTGTTGCCGCAGGCACTGCGGTTGATTCCCATTGCCAGCCTCGCGGCGGTGCTGGTCTTTACGGGATACAAACTGATGAACCCGGCAGCCGTGCGCAAGCTGATGGTGTATGGCCAAGGAGAAGTCGCGATCTATTGGGCAACTTTGGTCACAGTCGTCGTGGTCGATCTCCTGACCGGCATCGTCGTGGGGATTGGACTGGCCCTGAGCAAGCTGCTTTACACGTTCTCCCACTTCATTGTCAGGCTGGAGAATGACCCGCAACGCACTCGGAGCGTGCTGCACTTGGAAGGTGCTGCGACCTTCATGGGATTGCCCAAACTGGCCTCCGTGCTGGAACACGTTCCGCCCAGCACGGAACTGCATGTGCATTTTGACGAGCTGAGCTACATCGATCACGCTTGCTTGGATCTGCTCATGAATTGGGAGAAGCAATACGAAGCCACCGGCGGCAGTCTGGTCATCGACTGGGAGAGCCTCACCGCCAAGTTTCGGCTTCCTGGCAATCACATTGGAAAGAACGGTCAAGTCGCCGCGACCACAGTCAGCGATGAGCATCAACGGGCGGTGAAGCCGTTGGAAACCACTGGCTCACAGGCTTGAGCTGTGCTTTCCGAAGTCCTGCATTCCACGATCGAGAACAACCGCGCCATGCCGCCGACCGAATGTTTGACGCTCACGAAACCGGATGATTGGCACCTGCATGTGCGCGATGCGGAACTATTCCGACGAGTCGTGCCCGATAGCGCGCGGCGTTTCGCTCGGGCGATCATCATGCCCAATCTGCGGCCAACCGATCACCACCACCGACCTGGCGCGCCAGTAACTTCCTTACCGAAGTGAAACAGGCTGCTATGAGCCGCAGGGCGCTAGCCGCGATTATTCATGGTCTCCCGCTGGAAGAAACAGACTGCCGCACACTAACCCGACGCGCAAGCGAGGCCAAACCGTCACGACCGCCTCGCTTGCGCGTCGGGTTAGTGTGGAGCCATGAATAATCTCGGCGAGCGTCCTGTTTTGGTCAACGACTCAACCGGACGCTATCGCGTTCCGGCTGATTTTGGAAAACCCACTTCGCGCAAGAAATCGAGTCTTGCCGACGACGTCTTCAGGCTCGAACCTCATTAGCCGCTGGTGCGTTGGTCCTACCGCTTCTTCAGGTACGAGTCGGCCATCTGTTCGCCCAGCAAGAGCGTTCCCTTGGTTCCGAAATGCAGTCTCGCGTGAGGTAACTCGGATGTCTTGATGATCGTGATGCGCGGATCGGTACGAGCCAGTTCGTTGAGCGCGGTGTTGACCGATTCGATGTTGCGCCACGGGGCGTTCTTGTGTTGCTCGGAGATGAACCAGGCGAGATCGGGGAGCTTGAGGTCCGCTCGCGTCTGGTCGATCAACTGCTTCATCCACTTGGCGTTGTTCTGCGCGTACGGCCCGAAGTAAGTGTCGTTCTCGCCGGTGTGCCAGAAGATGCCTTCGAGGCTGCTCTCGAAGCCCTGCTGCTTCAGGTCATCCTGAGCCGCGCGAATGAAACTGATGAACTTCGAATAGAGATTGCGATGTGACTCGGCCGAGCCGTTGGGAAACCAGTCGGGCCCTTGCGCTCCGCTGTGCGTGAACTTGACGATGGCCACTCCCTCTTTCGCATCCAGCGACTTTCGCAAGCTAGCTCCAAAGCTTAGCTCAGGTCCGAAGTTGCCGAGATCGTCCACGGGGCCGAGCGGCTCCCAACCGGTTGACGACTTCACACCGCCGCCCAGCGAGTAACGAAACAAGACGTTGTTCTGATCCTTGGCCAAGGACTCGTAGCTCGGTTGCTGAGCGATCTCGGAGACGAAGGAATCCTCACCTTCCATGTTGCGTTGACCGGCCAGCACGAACAGTCGCACGCGGGCCGGCTTGGCAATTGGCAGTCCGCTCTTGAAGCGGCGGTCGGTCGCTGCCGGCGGTTTCCCGATGTCACGGAGATACGCGGCCGCGAACGCTTCGCCCATCTGAAGCTGACCCTGAGTGCCGAAGTGATAGTGCGGCTGTCCGCTCCCCATGACTTCAAACGCCAAGTGCGACGTCGGCACCCAGCGCAGCAGCGGATCGGACTTCAGCGCTTGCTCTTGCTGCTGGCGCAGGATGCCGAGGTTGTCGCGGTGATCCATGCCCCAGATCCCCTTTTCGCTGACCTCGGCGATGTACCACTTCAACTCCGGAGCCTTCAGGTCAGCTCGCAACCGCGCGACGAGCTTTGTCAGCCCGTCGGCGTATTGCTTGTAGAGCTTGCGGTCGAGCATGTCGTTCTCCCCCTGATGCCACATGACCGCTTCGAGCCGATAGCGAACGCCGCGCTTGTCCAATTCTTGCAGCGACTCGCGAATCAGCTTGAGCGTTCGCGGGTAGAGCTTCTGCCCCTTCTCCGGCGCATCGGGATTCCAATCAGACGCGACCGTCGTCCCACCGACCGCCGACTTGATGACGGCGATCGGGAATTGAGCCTGCTGCCGGACTCGTCGAGCGAACGTCACTTCCGGCCCAAACGACCGCAGCGGCTTCAGCAGAACCCAACCTTTGGAAGCTTCATCGCCATTGCCAAGGATGTACGAGTAAAGGACATCGCTCTGCGGCTCGCCCGCGCCTTTGAAGTTCGGATAGTCATTAATGCGATCCGCATGCGCGTCCGCTCCCACCATGTTCGACTGACCGGCGAAGAGGAACACTCGCGTGACCTCCTCGGCGCACGCAGACCCATTCGTCATGCAGGCCAGCAAACAGACCAAGAGCAACGAAACAATCGGTTTCATGAGACGTTTCCATTCGGAGGAGTGTTTTCATTCGCTGCCTCTCTTCATTCGCTGTCAAAACAATCGACAGCCAATGAAGAGAGACAGCGAATGTTGGGACGGTCAGTTTGTTGTCGTGGATTCGTGGCGGCCAGCGGTGTGGCCGCTGGCTTTGCTGGCTTCCAAAAGCGTCTTGAATTCTTTCACGATATCAGGACGCTCGAAGCAGAGGTTCGTGGTCTCGCCGGGGTCGGTTGCGAGATTGTAGAGCTGGCCGGGGGCGTCGGGGGCTGTGTCGGGCAGATGGAACGGCTTGAGGCCGGGGTCGTTCTCGTAGCGATTGCCGCCGGAGCCGGTGTGGTCGAGGTATTTCCACGGACCTCTTCGAATGGAAAGGGTCCGTTGTCCGCCGAAGGCTTGCTGCAAGAGATAGGGGCGGATTGGTGCTCGGTCCTCGCGAAGCCATGCGGGCAACATATTGAAGCTGTCTTCTGCGGCGTTGTCTGGGAGCTTCGCGCCGATGATGGCGGCGACCGTCGCCATCACATCCGTGAGACTGGTGAGCTGCGTGCTGGTCGTGCCCGCTTTCACCTTGCCGGGCCAGCGGACGAGGAAGGGCACGCGATGGCCGCCTTCCCAACTATCGCGTTTGACTCCGCGCCAAGGGCGAGCTCCGTCGTGACCAAAGTCCGCACGCATGTGGATGACGCTGGTGGTTTCCGGGCCGTTGTCGCTGGTGAAGATGACGATCGTGTTGTCGGCGACTCCGAGTTTCTCCAGCGTCGTCAGCAGTTCTCCGACTACATGATCGAGCTGATGAATGAAGTCTCCATGCGGGCCAGCCTTCGTCTTCCCTTGGAACTGCGGCGCGGCGAACGACGGCAGATGCACGGCCTGCGCGGAGTGAAACAGGAAGAACGGTTTGCTCGGCGACTGGCGAACGTGCTGCTCCAGGAACTCGCGACTCTTCTTCAGGAAGACGAGGTCCACTTCCTCCATCGGAAAGTCGGGCGCGAGCAGCCCGGCGCGGCAATCGTTCGCGTAGGGATGTTTTGGTAAACGCGACTTGTCGAGCGGTCCGGTCGGCGGCACAGGCACTAAATCGTTTTCAATGAATGCGTAGAGCCAGTCTGTCGTGGGACAACATGCGGTCCCGAAGAACGATTGAAAGCCATGATCGACCGGCCCGCCTGTGATGCGTCGCGAGAAATCGACGCGACGCACCGCTTCGACGCCATCGCCGCGCACCGGCTGACCGTCCTTGTCGAAGAACGTCATCCCGACATGCCACTTGCCAACGCACGCCGTCGCATAGCCGTTGTCGCGCATCATGCTCGGCAGCGTGAGCCGACCGGACGCGATCAGCGACGGCCCGCCGACTCCTGTGAAGACCGTACCGCCATTCGGTACGCGAAAGGCCATTTGTCCCGTCATCAAGCTGTAGCGCGTCGGCGTGCAAACGGTCGCCGGGCTGTGCGCGTCGGTGAATCGCATTCCCTCTCGCGCGAGTCGGTCGATGTGCGGAGTCGGAACCTTCGACTGGTCGTTGTAGCAACGCACATCCCCGTACCCGAGATCGTCGGCGAGGATGAGAACGATGTTCGGCTTGCCGGCGGCGTTCAGCAGGAACGGCGAGCTGGCGAAGATTGCGGCGAACGCAACACATGTGAGGATGAGCTGGTTGGATTTCATGATCATGATGACCTCGCGTTTTATTCTCCCTTCGCCCGATCGCTATTCGCTGCCTCTCTTCATTCGCTGTCAAAATGTTCGACAGCGAATGAAGAGCGGCAGCGAATGTTGGGTAAGGCGTCCAACTCAATCGTCCTTGTCTTTGGTCTTGAGGTATTCCTTCGGCAGCGTGGCGACCCAGGCTTCCACTTTCACGGAGAGCTTCTTGACGATGTTGGGATGCCGCGCGGAGAGGTTCTTTGACTCGGCGGGGTCGGCGGTGAGGTCGTAGAGTTCGAGTTCGCCATTTTTCTTGCGCGTGGGGTGACGCAGTTTCCATTGGCCTTCGCGAATGAAGGACTCGCTGCCGGGTGAGCTGCTTTTCCAGAGGAGCGGTTTCGTTCGCACATGCGGGCCTTTGCCGAGCCACGCGGCAGATGTGTCTTCGCCATCGAAGTCATTGGCGTCGATCTTCACGCCCGCGATGGAGCAGAGCGTCGGCAGCCAGTCCGCGCCGCTGAGGACGGATTGCTCGTCGGTGCGGCCAGCGGGAACGTGACCGGGCCAGCGGACGATCCACGGCACGCGCACGCCCCCCTCCCAATGCGTGTGCTTGCCGCCGCGGTGCGGGCCGTTGAAGCCCATTTGATTGACGCGCAAGTCGCCGAGCGCCGCCTTGGTCATGTCCGCGCCTTGGTCGGTACTGAAGACGACGATCGTGTTGTCGCGCAGGCCGAGTTCATCGAGCCGCTTGAGCAGCCGGCCCACGCTGTCGTCGAGCGATTCGACATCGGCCAGATAGCGGCGCATCCCGTCGTGTACGTCGCCGCCGGCTTGGCGCACGTCGTTGAACTTGCCGTGCATCTGCGCGGGGAAATCGCTGTCCTTCACGTTCAGCGCGCTCCAGCGTTTCACCAGCGTGTCGTTGGGGTTCACGGGATTGTGCGAGATGTGGCCCCACACATTCACATAGAACGGGCCGCTCTTGTGCTGCTCGATGAACTTGATGGCGGCGTCGTAGATGGGCGCGTCGCGGCCTCGATCATCGCCGCGTTTCTTCTTCTTTCCGCCTCGTTCGTCCTCGGCCGCGCCAATCGAGTCGATGCCGTAGGTGCCGGGTTTCTGTTCCGGCCCGATGTGCCATTTGCCGAAGTGACCCGTGGCATAGCCCTGCTTCTTGAGCAGCTCGGTGATCGTGACGCGGTTCGCGAAGCCGCCGTTGGCAGGGTAGGTCGGATACGTCGCCGGGAACTTCGAGGTCATCAGCCCCGTGCGAGTCGGGCAGCAAGTGGAACCCGTGGCATAGAACTGCGTAAAGCGAGTACCGTCACGCGCGAGCGAATCAATGTGCGGCGTGCGCGAATACGGATGCCCATAGCAATGCAGGTCGCCGCCGCCGAGATCGTCGGCCAGGAGGAACACGATGTTGGGCTGCTGTGCGGCCTTGTCGGCCGCGAAGACATGACTGCTCAAGAGCAGGGACAGCGTGGCGAAGATGAGTGCGGTTGTTTTCATGGTCACGCTCATTGAATGAAATCGTCTTGAAACCGTTCGAACCAGCAACTCACATCACTGGGAAGACTTTCCGTCAATTGAATGGAGTCGCACGAGGCGCCAGAGGCCGCCGTTGGCGAGGGAGTTGTGGATGCGGATCACGAGCACGTTGTCTTTGTCGGCATGCAGTCGCTCGGCGGGGAGATCGACGGTGAAGGGGGATTCCCACAAGACGTTGATCGACTGGCCTTCGGACTTTTCGGTGTGCTCGCGGACCAGGTGGCCGTTGAGGTAGACCCAGGCTTGCTCATCCGCCGAACCGATCAACAGGCGCACGCGGCGGTCTTTCCATTCGGACGGCAACTTGAAGGTCGTGCGGTGCCAACCGTAGCCGGTGTATTTGCCGACCGCTTCGGTCTCGGCCCAGAACGACGGGACGGGCATCGCGAGCCACTCCTTCAACGGCGTCTCGGCGTTCTGCCAACCTTCTTTCAAACCGACTTCGAGCGGGTCCGTGCGGAACAGCCAGCCGCTTGGGCCGAGCGGGATCGTGTGCTTGAGCGGCTCCCAGTCCGCGGGCGACTCGAAGCTGTCGGTGTAAAGTTTTTCTCGGAGCACGGTCAGCGGGTGCTTCATCGGCGGTGCGACGGCGGCTGCCGGGGCTTCGAAGACGAGTTCGCCGAAGTCGTTGCGGTCGTCGAGGACTTTGGGGATCGAACTGGCAGACCATAAGAGCCGTTCGGACTGCGGGATGTTGGTCGGAGTCGTATGCACTCGCGCGATGTTGCCTCGCCAGAACGTGCCGCTGGAGGGCGCATCGACGCCGAGCGTCTTGAACGGGATCGATAGCCGTGCGATCCAGCGGCGAGGTCCGGCTTCGAGCTTCGATTCGTAGTGCCACTCACCGTTCCAATCAGGGTCGAACTTGCCGAAGCGCAGATCGAGCGGATCGGTGTTGATGCCGTTCGCCGCATCTTGCTTTGAGTCCGCCGCATGGCCGACGGTGAAGCGGTAAATGATGTTGCCGGATGCTCGCGTTTTCTCGGTGCGAGCAGTTGGTTCGAGATAGACCTCGATGATGTCCGTCGCCGATGCCAGAGGCAGATCGGTCTCAACTCGGATGTGAATTTGCTGGTCATCGGCCAGTGCTCGCGCGGTTGTCTTGAGCCTCTTCGGATCGGTCCCCTGCACTTCCAAATTGGCGTTTGACAGGACGACCGGAGTCGCAACGTCGACGACGGCGGCTTGCTCCCACTGCGGCGAGTCGGCCGCGATCTTTTCTGTCACAGTCTTCACCGTCAGCCGTTTCGCTCCGGGGAGCGGTGTGAAGCGCATCGCTTTCGTGTCCCAGTTCATCACCGAGTTCGCGAATGGTTCTTGATAGCCGTCGTGTGCCAGTCGCAGGTGCTTCGCGTCGTGTCCGAGTTGCGGGAAGGGCACGAACGAAAAGCCCGCGAGCGGCGTCGGGCCGTTGCGCGGCGCGGTGAACAGCGAGTCGATGTAGGCGTTGCGAGCGTCGACCGCGTTGAGCACTCGTTCGCGCGACGCGAGATCGGGCTGCGTCTGATAAGCGTGATAGAGATGCACGACCTTGATGAGTGCCTGGAGGTAATCGAACTCGCGCCGCACGAGCGCGAGTCGCTGCTTGACCTTCTCCGAATCCGCGAGCTTCTCGGCGGCGGCGAGGTCGCGCTCGAGGGCTTGCAGCAGGCTCGGCGAATAAAGGAAGCCGAGGAACTGCAGCGGGTCGGTGAGGTGCTTGCGGCGGCGGCCGTAGATGTCCTGATAAGCCCACGCCGGGTCGCGCGTACCGAGGTAGTTCGCGTAAAGTTCGATGCCGTGATTGAGCTGCCCGTAGAACGAGATCATCACCGGAGCCGATCGCCCGAACGCCGCTCCGCAGAACTCTTGCACGAGCCCCTTCGCCGTCAGGTTCCGCGGGTCATCGAACATGCGGCCCATCGTGTAGTAAGTCGGACCCTCCAGCCCGTAGAGGTCGCCCGGCCCGTCGCGATAGACCGACTGAATCTGGTTGGCCGCGAGCCGCTTCACCTGCGCCTCGACGAACAGCGGCGTCCGCATCGGCGTGTACCGCGTGCCGAGATTCGGGCACCAGTTGTAGATGTACGACGAATAACTCCCCGGCACCTCGTGCCCGCGCCACGGAGCGATGTCCTCCTCATTCGTGCCCGTCAGCAGGATGCGCGTGTTCGACGGGAACGCCCGGAAAGACTTCGGCGGCAGCTCGGTCTGAATGTACGACATCATCGTGACGAGCTTGCCGGGCCGAGCCTTCTCGACCCGCTCGGCCAGGTTGCGATGCAGAATCCACAACTTCTCCGCCCAGTCCTTGCCGGTGCCGAAGAGCTTGTCGCACGCCTCGCACTGGCAGGCTCGGAAACCGTCGGGCTGACCGAGATCAACGCACTCGTAGCCGCGATCAATCGAGTCGATCAAATCCTTGTAGAAGAGTTCCTGCACCTCCGGGTTCGAGATGCAGTACTGAGCGTTGCCCGGTTCGCTCGCCGTCCGCTTGCCGCCGATCAACGCGAAGTATTCGGGATGCGGAGTGGCATAGGTCTCGCGCGGGACGGCTCGTTCGTAGGTATGCCCGCCGAAGATCGTGTCGACGAGCGGGAACCGATTGTGAGCGAGGTCATAAAAACTGCCGCGAGCCGGATGCGCGGTGTTGAACTCAATCAGCGGCGTCTTCGAGACGTTGAGATCGTTCGGCACCACAATCGGATCGGTCTTCACAAACTCAAACGCCGGCGAGTTGAGGAGGTCGATCTTCGACGCATTCCCGATCGGCTGATACGGCGAGAGATCGGGATAGAGGAACCGCGTGCCGACGTACTGCTGCGCGAAGTCAACGACGCCTTTCGCGGTTCCAAACCGATCCCAACTCGTGCGTCGCTGCTGTCCGACCGCCGCCGGAGCCGCATGATCTCGACCCGCGATCACGACATCGTTGCCGACGACCTTCAGCACATAGCCCCAACCTTTGAGCTTGCTCAATTCGATCTTCTGTTCTTTGGCAAACGCCGTATCCCCGAGCCAAATCGTCGGCTTCTGGGGATCGCGCTTCGACTCGGCGACAACGGGCACCTCCGCCCCATTGGCCTTGAGCGCGACCTGCAACAACCGCGCGGTCTGCTGCAATCCTTCACCCACGCTCGAAGCCGGAGCGGCCTCGGGAATGACGATCTGGTGGTCACTTTTGCCGCCTCGTGCGAGCACAAGATCGGCAGCCTGCGCGGAAAGAGCGCTTACGAGCGCGGCAAGAAAGAAGAATGATCTCATAGATGTCTCTCCTGTTTGGGACTGCGGCAGCCTGCTGCCGCTTTACGTCCGACAGCCTGCTGTCGGACGCATTCACTCAGCGTTCTTCTCAATCCGGTCATTCAAACTGCGGAGGTCACTAACGAAGGAAGCTCGATCGATGGTGCTAATGGCAGCAGGCTGCCATTAGAGAAAGCGGCAGCAGGGCTGCCGCAGTCCAGAGGTTGATTATCTCTGCCCGGTTGCTTTGTTGACGAGCATCCGCAATTTAGTCGCCGAGCTGGCTTGACCGGCAATGATGTCGGCTTCGTTTGTGATGGCCAGCAGGATCTCGCGGTGAGACGACCGGCCTCGGTCGTAGATGATGTAGAGCTTGCCGTCCGGCGTCTCGACGGTGTCGGGATACGAGACCTGTTCGCGATCATCGAGCAGCAAGCGATGCGGCCAAGTCTTGCCGTCGTCCTCGGACAGCATCGCCGTGAGATGACTGCGCTGAGCCAAGATCGGCGCGGTCGGCGAAAACCCAAAATGATTGACGAGCAGCAGTCGCCCGGACTTCAAACGCCGCACATGAAACCGCGAGCCAGGTCCGGCCAGCGCCGAGCGAACCGGTTCGCTCCAAGTGACACCGCCGTCGCGCGAGGTCGTTTCGGCCAAACCGTCTTTGATCCGCATCGGCATCCACAACGAGCCGTTTTTGCGTTCGATGATGATGTGCTCCATGCCGCCGCCCGAGGCGGTTCCAATCCAGTCGGCGTTGCGACCAGGAGCACCGCCGATCCACTCGAACGTCCGGCCTTGATCGGTCGAACGGACAATGCCCGCTCCATGCTTGCGGTCGTACCAATGCGCAACCGGCAGCAGCCAACTTCCATCGCGAAGCACGGTCGGCTTATTGAGCATGATGCCATCGCGGATTCGCACCGGCTCGGTCCATGCGGCATCGGCTCGCGCGGGTTCGTTGCAGATCGAGTACCACACGCCCCAACGGCCGTCGTGCAGATTCTTCGTCGCCTCGTTCTGGCAATAGAAGAACCACAACCGCCCATCGGGCGACGTCCACAAGCAGGAATCGAACGTGCGAACGGGATGCGGCGGATCGACGACCAGCACCGGTTCGGTCCAGGTCGCCCCGTCGTCGCCACTGGTCACCACCAGCACATAGTTTTCGACCGATTCGCCTCGGCCGCCGGAATACCAAGTGGCCCACAGTCGCCCCGACTTCTCATCGCGAGCAATCCCGGGCACCCCTTGATACAGCCGCGCCGCCGACTGGTACTCCGCCCCCGGCTTCGTATTCAGCGGCGTCACCACGAGCGCCGCATCTTGAGCGGCAGCGTTGTTCACGACCGGAGGCTGGAGCGCATGGAGTGCTTTCCCCAAAGCAACAACACGGGAGTCGTCGGCCTTCTCATCGGCTCCGCGCGTGGGCTGGAGCCAGCCCCCTTCGTCGTGCTCGTTCCAGGCATAGATGATGATGGCATTGGCGGGATCCAGATCGCGATGAGTTGCCGCCCATTTGACCGCCTCACCGACATGCGCGGCGAGTTCGTCGGGAGTGGCCGTGACGCCGTCGATGAGTGGTTTTTGCTGTGCCGTCGGAGTGGGATCGGGCTCGGCCTTGATTTCATTCTTCATCCAGAACGGCGGTCGCTCGTTGCGCGGGCGAGTGTCCCAGCCCGCACTGGCAAAGGTGATGCTGGGCACGCGCAGGGCCTGCCACTTCTCCCAACGCTCACGGCGGATGAGGACGCACTGCTCGGCATAAGTCGGCTGTGTCATGCTGTAGCTGCCGCCGCGAGCGTAGGCGGACACGGCGTCGAATCCGATCGCGGTCATGTCCTGCGCATCCTGCTCGGGACGGTAGCCCATCAGCACGAGATACGGCGACTTCAAGCCGGCGGCGAGCGTTTGACGCCGCAAGTCATCCCACTCGGCCTTGCCGAGCGTCGTCGGTTTCCCAAACACAAACAACAGCGGACGCCCATCGAGCACGGTCTGGTAATCGGGCCGTTGAAAGTGTTCGACCAGTCGCTTCCAGCCCGCGCTGCCGATCTTGTCCAGTCGATGACCTTCCTCGACCAGACAGTAGCGGATTCCACGTTTGTCTTTGGCGGCGAGATAACGGTTCAAGGCGATGCTCATGCCCGGAGCCTCATCCCAATAGTCCACGACGGCCCAGTAGTTCAACCGTGCGGCCGCGGCATAGGCGAGCTCCTGCTCCATGATGGCCTGAGAATCGCCGTTGATCCGCACCGAGCCATCGCTCTGCAACTGCGCGAACCACGGCAGGCGAAAATGATACTTCGGCTGCCCGAGCGATGCCTCGACAGCCTTTGTCACGGTCCCCTCTCCATACCAGCCATCCCAGCGGATCGCGCCGACGATGGGGCTCTCGTCACCAGCCCGCAACGCAGCCAGCGGCGCGAGCAGAAGGGACAAGGCGGCGAAACGGAGTGCGGTTGATTTCATCTTCTTCCCGTAATTCGCTGCCTCTCTTCATTCGCTGTCGATTGATTTGACAGCGAATGAAGAGAAGCAGCGAATGGTTTGTTCGTATTCGTCTCCGCGACTTGCCAAGACGCAGGTGACGTGACTCTCGGTCCTATTTTGTTGATCCCAACAACTCCGCCATCGCGCGGCCGAGTCGTTCGCCGGTTTCGTAGTAGGTCTCGGCGTTGTGGTTGTAGTGGTGGCCCTGATTCACCGGAGACACGTCCGCTTCGCGCCACAGGTCGCGTGAATCAACAGCTTTCACGTTGCCTTTGAACTCCGGGTATTTTCCTTTGTCGCCATCGACCGCCAGTTGAGCTTCGGCGATCTGCAATCCAAAGCCCTCGCGTCCCGGATTGCCGCAGCCTGTGGCCAACACAAACTTCGCGTTCGGTGAATCAAAATCCTTGCGCAGTATTTTGATGAGATGCACGAGGTTCTGCTCATAGCGACCGGCCAGCGCGGCGCTTTGGTCTTTGTGTCCCTGCCACCAGACAAAGCCTGCGACTTCGTAGCCCTGACCTTGGTAGCCGGGGTAGTACTTTTCGAGGTTCTTCAACACGGCTTTCGCATGCGCCGTATCGGCGTCGTACTGCCGACCCGCGTACCACGGAACGGGCTTCGGTTCGGCTCCCTTGTCCCAGAAGTTGGCGACGTCCTTGGAGCCTGCGTAGATCTTGCCTTCGAACTCGAAACGCTCACTGCCGGGCGGCAGCAAATCCCAACCGAGACTGCGATTCCCGATGCACGCTTTGAGCAACAGCACGGGCTCGTCGTGAAAGTGCCCCATCACATGCCCGAAGCCCAGTTCGGGACCGAACGATCCCTTCGGAGTCAGCCATTCGTTGCGGACGTCGCCGAACTTCTCCATGTCCTTGTAATCGACGCCGCGCTGATCCATCACATGGACGTACCGCACATCCTGCCGCGTCGTCCAATTTCCCGCGTCATCAACCAAGTGTTGATACTTGCCCTTCTCCTTGACCAGGAACTCCAACGAGCCCTTCGTCTCCTTCGGCCCCACCCTGCCAAAGCCGAGCATGTTGGACTGCCCCAGCATGACGTAGACCTTGATCGGCTGGCTGTGATCGCCGGGCTTGCCATCCGGCTTCGGCAATTGGAGTTTCGAATCAGCCTCGAGTTTCTCCGCCGCCGATGCGTTGGCGGTCCCTATGACCGCTGCGACCAACAGCGTCAGCAATGCGAATAACGAGTTCCAGGTCATGTCGTTGTCTCCATTCCTTGTTGCCTTGGCATTGAGTTCGTGCTGCGCATCAATGGCCAGCGTGTGCAATGTGTCGCGCGAAGCGTGACGCTATTTGTAGAAGCTGGGTTTTCTCGGCACGATGTTGAGCTGCTTGTAGGCAAAGCCGCTGTCGGGCGGGTTGTATTCGCCAACAAGATCCATGCAGGATTTGTCGTTGATGTCGGCTTCCATGTGTTGGCACCAGTAGGCCGCATTCACGGTCAGGCGACGAAGTCCCTCACTTTGAAAATCCTGGGCGCTGCCCATCGTCACATGGAAGACTCGCGCGGTGTGCCCGGTGTTTCCGGTCCATGTTTTCACCCAGGCCACCGGTAATGGAATCAGCTCTGGATTCACCGCGTCATCGTGTTTGCGTCCCATCAGCGGCTGGCCGTTGACCAGCGGCAGGCAGCCTTCGGGGAGGCTGCCACCTTCCTTGTAGGTGCGATAGACATCCGACGTGCCCCAGATGTCTTTGACGCCCTTCAGGACGGGATGAGCTTTGTTCTGTTCGACAATGATGCCGCGAGTGGAATCCTGCTGCCAGCGGCCATGATGATTGCGGAATGAACCACCCAGCACGGCTTCGCCAAAGTCGACCTTCTTGCCGTCCTTTTGGTAGTCGAAGCCAATGAAGCCGTGATTGGCGGTGCGGATGCCGATGATCGGCTTTCCGGAATCCAGGTAGTTGTAGAGGTGCTTCAATTGCTCGGGCGGTAGCGAAAGAAGCCGGCTGAACAAGATGACGAGATCGCACTTCTCCAAATGTTCGAGGCCGGGAATGTTGTGCGTGACCGTCTTGTCCTCCCAGCGAATCTTTTGGGTGGGATCGACATCGTTGTCCTTGTTCAAACTGAAGAGGACGGTGCAGTGAAACCCATGATGCTTGGCCAGGAGCCTCGCCAGCATCGGCATCGAATGCTCGCTGCGGTATTCCTGGTCCGCTGCGATCAGGACGATGTGCTTGCCCGCACCCGGTCCCTTGTCGCCGGAATACGTCAGCCACAGCGGGCTTTCGGGAACAGGATGATCGGCGGCATTCAATCGGTGAGCATTGCCTGGAATCGCGACCAGAACACCCAGAACGAAAGTGATGAGGACAGCGGCCGTTGGTTTCGATGAAGACATTTCCGGTTTCCGATTGATCATTGGTCTCTCCACAACTTCGAACGTATGCGTCCCATTCGCTGCCTCTCTAAATTCGCTGTCGATCTCTTGTCGCCCGGTAGGATTCGACAGCGAATTTAGAGAGGCAGCGAATGGGAGAATCGTTAGGGGATCTCATTGACGGTGTAGAACGCGTTGCGGTGCAGCAGTTCTTCCTGGTCGCGCGAACGCAGACGGGCCAGATCGAGTTCGTACACGAATCCTTGGTCGAGCTTTTCCAGAGTGATCCGAACCGACAGTCCGTCTTCGGCCAGTGAGACCGCTTTCACGCCGGGCTGATGCTGTTCGATTTCCGGCCCGCCGTAGGCCCCGTGGTAGGGGTGAGTAAACGCGGAGATCGCATAGGAGGCCGGTGACCGGCCGGTGACTTGATCGACCGGTTTGGTAAACGTGACTTTGAATCCATCCGATTCGATCGTGACCCGGTTGATTTCGAAAGGCATCTTGCCACTCCACTCGAGTCGTTCGAGCGCGAACGGTTTGATTCCTCGAACGGGCCAGCCACGATTGGTGCCGCCACAGAGCAGCTTGCCTCCGGGAGTGAATTCGACGTTGAGGATTCCTGTCGAAAGGCCCTCGCGGAACGGATAGCAGGCTCCCTGCCAGACGCCGTTGATCTGCTCGGTCGTGGCGCGCATCAGGATCGACTGCGTGTAGTCCCCCAGGAACATCTGATTTTCAAAGGGGCCGAACTTGCCCTGCGTTTGATTCACGCTGAAAGCCGTGATGGACCGACCCATGCGGATATAGGGAAAAATGACGGCATAGGGGACCAGTTGTTTGACGCGGTTCTTCTCGGTCGCGATGCGAGTTCCCGACTTCGGCGTTTCAGGCACAGGCCCCAGTTCGGGCGAGTGCTTGTACCACTCGAAGCTGGCCGGGTGACCGTGAAAGCTGTTCGGCGACACCGCCTTCAAACTGCAAGAACAATTCCACGGCCCCTGACTTTCCACATAGAACAACGCGCGGTGCTCATCGAACCCGATCCCGCCGGGACTGCGCAGGCCACTGGCGAATGCGGTGGTCTTTCCATCGGGCGTGACCTTCATGATGAAGCCACGGTTCAAGGCATGTGAGTAGTACGACTCCGACAGGCCGAGCGAGATGAACTGGTTTCCGTCCGCATCGAGCTTTGAGCCGAACGCGTACTCGTGGTAATTCGCATATCCCCAGGCATCCGAGATCGTTTCAAAGCGATCTGCCACACCATCGCCGTTTGCGTCACTGACGCGAGTCAATTCGCAGCTTTGGGTGACGCGGAACGCGTTGTCTTTCCAAGTCAGCCCGAAGATCTCATCGAGTCCCGTTGCGAACCGATGAAACGTAGGAGTTGGTTTCGCTGCATCGACTCCGTCAATCAGATAGATCTCGCCATGCCGCGTGCCCACAGCGACTCGCCGATCCGGTAGCACGGCGAAGGCTCCGGTCTCGATGACCGTGTCCTTCGGCAGGGGAATGTTGACGATCGGATAATACTCACGCTCGCGTTCCTCGGTTCCCCAGCGCTCGCCAACCTCCTCGGCACGCAGCGGTTTCATCGCGGATAGAGCAATCACAAGAAGCAGCCAAAGGCGTAGACTAGGCCGATGGATACCGCGGATTGAAGAACATTCTGATGCCACTTGATCGGGCACGAATTGTTTCCTGACCAAAGTCATTCGCTGCCTCTCTTCATTCGCTGTCGCGCACCCGTTGCGACGCAGAATCGACAGCGAATGAAGAGAGGCAGCGAATGGCTCAGAGCCTCGCGGGCAACTACTTCTTGAGTGGTTCATAAATGAACTCCAGAGATGATTTGCCTTGGGGAATTGGCAGGCGCAGCAGCAACTCGGATCGCTTCGGTTCGTCGGACAGCGATCTCAGTTTCGTATCGGTCGGGGGAATCGTCAGCCGCAATCGGCCGCTGCGGAAGACACGCTCGGACTCCTGGCGGATGTCTCCGGTGAGCGCTCGAAACCAAACGGTTTGCGGCATCGGCGAGTCAAATTGTATGACACGCTTGAGCTGTCGTTGTTCTTCGGCTCCGGTCACCACTGACCGATCTTCGATCTCAATCGTGCCGCTGCGATACAGGAACATGGGAATGGACGATTCGCCGAGGACATATCCACGGAATTGATACCCGACATTCTTGGGATAGAGCGGATTGGGATTGGTCCGAGCCTCTTTGGTCATCACCGGCATCAGCGGCCACGGAGTTTTGTCATCGGCAAGCGGCACGAACGAGACATCCTGAGCCAGAGTGATTGGCTCGCTACTCGGATTGAAGTCCCCGGAACCTTGACCGCTCCAATTCACGCCAATGAAGTCGCCCTGCCAGATGGCTGAGAGTGTTCCGGTTTCGGCGTTGAAGGCGTAACTCAGCTTCTCTGGTAAGCCGACGGCGATCCCTCGAAAGCCAGCCACTCGACTCCGTCCGCGATACGTTTTCGCTTGATCATCGACGGTCAGTTTCGTGCTCACTCCGCGGATGCCGGACGGATCGGCGGCCGAAGTGCCGAGCGAGAGGTAGTACCAGATGGCTTCGATCTGCGTGTCGGTGTTGCCATCGAGAATCGTTTTGTGAGCGGCCACACCATTGGGCCAAGCGGTCGGCATGATGGTCCGTGGACGAAACGCGCCCGGGTTTCGCAAGTAGCTGTTGAACCAGCCGGGTTGAAGTCGCTGATACGAGGTCGGCAGGTCGATCCCTTGATTGACCAGCGCGGCCTTCCCATTGAAGTTGTGACAGGCGACGCAATTCAGGCCCTTGTCGCCCAGCAATTCTCGTCCCCCCGCGCGAAGCAGTTTCTCTCGTTCGCGTTCACTTTCTGTGCGACTCTCCGGACTCGGAATCTTCATCTCCGCCCCTTTCAAAACGTCGAGGCGACTGAAGACGGCCGGCAAGTGTTGAAGATTGGCAGTGCCGTACTGCGGCATGCGAGTGGCCATGTAATGGCGGACGCTTTCACCATCGAAGAGCACCTTCTTCATCCAGGCAGGTTGTAGCTTGGCCCCGACCAGTGTGAGCGGCGGTGGGATGCGACCGTCGTCACCCAGCTTCAGTTCGCTGCCGGCAAAGAACGGGTTGTGTGTGTCGTGGACGCCACCGAATTCCTCGCGAGTGTGACAGGCAATGCAGTGAAATGCGGTCAGCGTTTTCGCCGCCAAAACTTTGTCCGAGTCGGCAGTCGGTTCTTCCCGAAGCGACGCGACGATCGCTTTGACCTGAGCCTCTTCGAGTTGGAACCGGGGACTCCGCACACTCGTCTTGGACAAACAGCCGCGAGACAGATCCGCGTTTCTCAGCGAACCAATCAGAGGAGCTGCCGCAATGCCGGGGAGTGAATGGCACGCCGCGCAATTCAGATCCTGAAAGTATTTTTTCCCTTTCGCCACCAACGATGCCTCTGGAACCAAAGCCTTTCCCGGTTGTGGCTGTTCTCCAATCAGATAACCGGCGATCGCCAGCGACTCTGCGGGAGTCAGCTTCATGTCCGGCATTCGCCCGGAGCTTCTGACACGCAGCGGCTGAAACAGGAACTCGCTGAGCGACTTCGCGCTGTACTTGGCGGCGACATGCCCCAGTGGGACGGCCGTTGGCTTGACGGTCTTCTTCTTAGGAGCAGGATCGTCGTCGTCATCCTCGTCGTTGCGTTTTGGTTTCTGCGGCGCGTCGGCGAGTGCTTCCTTCGGACCATGACATGCAACGCAGCCGACCGAGTGAAACAGCGCTTTGCCTTGCTGGCGATCAATCGGCTCGGTTGCCTCAGTCTGAAAGACGGCCTTCGACTGGGCGATCAAAAAGTGAGTCAGAGCTTCAGCGATCCGGTCTCGTTCCGCTTCCGGTTGCGACACCAACACGTCCGGCATTGTTGTCCCAGGATGGGCGGACGACGGAGATGCGAGATATCGCCGGAGGTATGCGGGTGAGATCCGCGCACCGGCTTCGGACAAATCAGGAGCCAACTTTTCCGGCAGGGAACCTCGTTGAACGCCACTGTGACACGCGGCGCAGCGCAGTTCCGAGATCAGCACATTCCCCGCCTGGGCCTGAGTGAGCGGATGGTTTCCGGGCAGAGCCGGGTCGCCAGCAGCGACAAACGAGTTGGCGATCACGAGCCAGGAAGTCATGAACCCGGAAATTCGTCTCATTGTGATTTCGATCGCTGTTGAATGACGCGGATGGTGAAGTCCGTAACCCAGAGTAGCTCGCTTCGCGAGCAACCCTGGGCTGTGAGACGCAACTCCTTCGGAGTAATGACAGGGCTCATCCCGCCAAACTTGGAACTGCTGTCACGCGCAATACGACTTTCCCGACCAGTTGTTCCACCACTGCTGGAAGAGTTTCAATTGCGCTTCGGCAAAGTGTTTTTGACTGGGTGAGAGCCGATCGGATTCATTGAAGTTCAATTCATAATCCGTGTCGCCGAGCAGCACGAGCAGATACTTGTAGTACAGCACCAGGTCGGGCCCTTCGTCGAAACGGGACAACTCGGTGAGGGCCTCTTCCAGTTCTCGCGCCAATCGCCGGGCTTCGACGTCACCGGCCGCAGCCTGTTTGCAAAGCGCGATCAGGTGCAGCACTTCGCGGGGCAGGCAATTCCCGATTCCGGTGATCGCACCGACCGCACCGCAGCGAATGAAGCCATGACACACTTGCGTATCCACGCCCACCATCAGCAGGACGTTGTTGTCGGCATGAGTGATGTGCTCGGCGGCGTAGCTCAAAGAATCCGCGCCGCCGAATTCTTTGAAGCCGACGAGATTCGGAAACTCGCGCCGCAGATCGAAGAACAAGTCTGCTTTGGTCTCGAAGCCGTAGTAGGGACTGTTGTAGATCACGGCGGGCAGTTCGGGAGCCGCTGCCAGGATGCCAGCGAAGTGAGCTCGCTGAGCCGCCGGAGAAGTTCCGCGTGACATCAGGCGGGGAATGACCATTAAACCCTTCGCTCCAACTCGCTGCGCGTGAGCGGCGTGTGCGGCAGCCCGCGCGGGATTCTGAGCACCCGTGCCGACGATGACGGGGACTCCGACTTCGGTCAGCCGGCGAACACCTTCCTGTCGTTGCTCATCCGTCAGCAGCGGCCAGTCTCCCATCGAGCCGCAGTACACGACTCCATTCATGCCAGCGGCCAGCAGGGCCTGAGCCTTCTTCACCAGGGCCGAATAATTCGGTGTGCGATCAGATAGGCAGGGCGTCATCAGCGCTGGGACACAGCCCTGGAAAATGTTTGAGTTCATCGTGCTTCCTCGCCAAAGGGTTTTCGGATTGTCTTTTTGGACTGCGGCAGCCTGCTGCCGCTTTCTGTCCAACAGCCTGCTGTTGGACGATCTGTTGCATGCTCCGACCTCACTCTCGGCAGCAGGCTGCCTCGGACAAAGCGGCAGCAGGCTGCCGCAGTCCAAGACTTCTAGGATGTTCAAATCACGTCGACAACTCGTTTGCCGAGCACGTTCATCTTCGGCTCAATGCCCAGCCCCGGCGAACGGCTGGCGGCCATGAAGCCTTGCTCGCGTTGCGGTGCGCCAGCCGCCGTGCTGACGGTGACGTAGCTGTTGAAGTCGGTGCTCGTGAAGCGGAACTCTTCCGGCGTGCTGTGAGCCAGATGAGCAATCGCGGCGGTTGTGATGTCGCCCCCCCAACTGTCTTCCAGAGTCATGGCAATTCCCATGCTCACACAGAGATCGCGAACCTGTTTGGTTTTCGTCAGGCCGCCGAGCTTGCTGATCTTCAGATTGGCGACGTCCAGCGCCAGATCGGCTTTCGCTCGCAGCAGCATGTCGAGACTGTCGATGTTCTCATCCAGCACGAAAGGATGATCGGTGTGACGTCGCACGGCGAGACACTCTTCGTAACTGAGGCACGGTTGCTCGATGTAGACGTCGACGTCGCGAACCGCGCGGACCACGCGCATCGCCTCGTGCTGAGTCCAGCCGGTGTTCGCATCAGCCACGAGCCGATCGGTGGGGAGCAGCATCGCGCGGACGGCTCGGATGCGTTCGATGTCCGTGTCCGGGTCGCCGCCGACCTTCAGTTGAAAACGGGTGTAACCGGCGGCTCGATAACCGGCGACCTTCCGCGCCATCTCGTCGGGCGACTCTTGCGAGATGGCTCGATACAGCCGCACGCTGTCGCCGAAGCGACCCCCCATCAGCACACAGACCGGCAAGCCCGTCGCCTTGCCGAGGATATCCCAGCACGCGATGTCGATCCCCGACTTCACATACGGATGCCCCTTGAGCGCCGCGTCCATTCGCTGATTCAACTTCGCCAACTCGCGCGGATCGCAGCCGATGAGATGCGGCGCGAGTTCACGCAGACCCGCGCGCACCCCCTCGGCATAGGCCGGCAGATAGAACGGTCCGAGCGGACAGACCTCGCCATAGCCGGTGAGGCCGGCGTCGGTCTCGACACCGACGATCGTGCTGTCGAACACCGAAACCGATTTGCCGCCGGACCACTTGTAGCTCCCCTCGTGCAGCGGCAGTTCCACGCGATGAGCAAAGATGCGAGTGATTTTCATGAGCGGATTCCTTCTGAGTTTGATCAGCCGCAGGGCGCTAGCCCCGGTTCTCTGACGAGCACAAACCGGGGCTAGTGCCCTGTCAGGTCTTGATTTTGGGGTAGAGTTTTTTGAGTTTGATGCGGGCGTCTTTGAGTTGGAAGTGCCAGTCGACGCCGCGTTGTTTGGTGTTGGTTTTTTCTGACCAAGCGGCGATTTCGAATTGGAG
>CAMDDX010000016.1 GCA_945893075.1 Planctomyces sp. SH-PL62
GGGTAGCCGCGTTTCGCCAGAACGCGGGCGAATCGCCGAAAGCCCGCGTTCTGGCGAAACGCGGCTACGAGACCTGACTCGGAGAGTCAGGCGACGTGGTGTCCGACCAAATCTTCGAGAACCGCTTGCTGAGCGGGAAAGCGGAAGCCGCACTTCAGGCAGTGGCCCACGATCTCCAACTCGGCGGTGTTCCAATCGCAATCGGTGCAGCGCCACGGGCCGTCGAGATATTCGCAATCGGTGCCGACCATCAGCCGCTGAGTACAACATTTCGGACAAGCTAAACCCTCGTCGCTGACTTGGAACTCGCCGGTCGAGCCGACGAACGCGCACGCGAAGTGATGCAGCATCCGGTCCCGTTCGACTCCGCCCGATCCGAAGCACGGACAGGCCGGGCGGAAGCTCGGCAACGCGCGGCATTGCGGGCAGACCCAGACGCGATCGAGCAGCACTTCGCTCAAGGAACCGCGCTGCCGCGCCGCTTCGACTTGCTGAGCCGGCAACGTCGGGACGAATTTGAGCTGCGATAAATCGAGCGCCGGTGGTTTGATCCGTTGCGGCAAGTCATGCGTCAGCAGCCAATCGCCCAACAGCAGTGTTGGGGTTGGCGGCAAGGGTTGTGGCGGCGCAGCAACTTCGGAGATCACGATGGTCGGCGGTGCCACAGGCATCTGAACGGCAGGAGCTTCGAGAGCGGGCGCTTCCACCACAGGCTCCAGAATCGCGCTGGACGGCTGGGAACGTTTCGGAACGCCGAAGTGCGGACGCGGCTGAGCACATTCCGCTTACCCCTGCGTGGTGGAAGACTCGGCGGTCGAGCCGAACGAATCGAACGTTTCCACGTCGTTCCACAACTGTAAGCGTTGCCGCGTGGCGTCCACCCGTGCGACCAACTCGCTGGCGAAATAGGGTTGGCAGACGACATCCGAGGCCCCCGCCGCGAACGCTTCAGCGATCGCCTGGTCCAGCTTGTCATCGAGCACCAGCACGATGGCCACATCGGATTCGGAGCGGCTTTGCCTCAGCAATTGGCACGCGGTGATGCCATCCATCATTGAGGAATGTTGAGCGAACAAGACCATTCGCAGTTCGAGATCCTCGGTCATCCGCTGCACCGCGTCGAAATTTGAGAACATCAGGAGCGGCTCAAAGTGCATGGCCTTCAAGCGACCGAGCCAGGCCAGATCTTGCTCCGATTCCGCGACGATCACGATTCGCTTGAGCATCGTCTTGGACTTGGCTTCGTGGGCGCTGGTCGGCGAAGCGACACGCTCCGGATGTTGCGTGGCGGCGAACATCAACTGGGACATGGTGCAACCTCAACGTCGAGTGGTCTGTTCTGTGCGAGCTTCACGCGGCAGGAATTCCGTCATCGGTGAGCCACTGTTCCACCAGCGACTGGCATCGAAGGGGAGTTGCACCACCGCACCCAGTTGCACATGCGAATGTTCCAAGCGGCCGTTTGCCGGCAGCAAATGCACGGGCAAGAGCTTGGCTTGATGAGCGTAGTGCCGTTGCAGATGCGGCGGCGGCGCGACGTTCTGGCTGCCGAGGCGTGCGACTCGGCAAGCGACTTGAGCGTGGAACGGCGGCAACGCGACGTGCAGTGTTTGATCGACATCGAATTCGTCGATGCGCTGTTGCGGCACGTACAAGACGATCTCCAGCGAGTTCTCTTCCAGGATCGTGAACAGCGTCTGCAATTGCTCGGCCCCTTCGCCGGTATAGCGATGCCGCTTGAGCACCGTGCCGTTGACGGGAGCTCGGACTTCTCCGCGAGCCATCTCGCTGCGCAGCCGAGCTTGTTCGCTTTCGAGATTTCGCATCTCGGCCAACAGCGGCTGCAACACGTCGAGACCGGCTTGCGTTTGCAGTTCCGCGACCTGCGACCGCTTCTGCCACGAGACTAAACCTTCGATGAGCGACTCCAACCGGTCACGCTGCGCGTGCTCGTCGGCCAAGGCCGCGTCGAGTTCGTCCTGCGTCGCGGACTTTTTCTCGACCAGACCGGCGATGCGCTCGCGGACTTGCTGGGCTCGTCGCCAGCGGACTTGCCGCTCGCGGACGTCGGCCCACTTGTCGCGGTACTCCCCCGCCGCTTCGTGGAACTCGATCAAGTATTGCGCGACACGCCACTGCGTCGTGGACATCTCCGCTTCCAACTTGGCTTGAGCCAGCCGCAGTTGATCGTCCAACCGGCCGAGCCGCAGTTCGAGATCGTGCTGATCGAGCGTCAGCAATAAATCTCCTTGCCGGACTTGATCCCCTTCTTGCACATGCACGTACCGCACCAGCCCCTTGACCGGCGCGGGGACTTCGACCGTCCGTCCGTCGATCACACCAAACGCGGTGTAATGGAAGAACGAGTCCCACACGCGGAACGCGCCAAAGCTGAGCATGGTCAGCACCATGCCGACGACAAAGAACCGCCCCTTCGGAGCTTGAGGCGGCGTGGCCATCGTGACCGGCGGCGACTTCATCCGCGCGGTCGGCGGCTGAAACGCACCCGAGCTGAACCGCAGCCCGCCGGCACTCTTAGGATCATGTTGCGAATCTTGGTTTTTGGATTCCATGACGTAGTCCGGGGAGTAGGAGAAGCCCACGGAGACTCTTTCCGTTGTGTCAGAGAATCATGCGCGAGAATCGTCCGCGTGCGGTCCAAGTCCCCTTGTTTCCAAAAAACAACATGTCGTTTGCGGCGACCCCATCCGCTTGATCGGCGCGACTCGCGCGGCCGACACGATCGCTACCGGTGTCTCGAATCGGAGTGTCTCACACAAAACGTCTTCCGGATGCGAGCAAAGTAGACGAGTCACTCCGTGACTCGAATTCGAGTCACGGAGTGACTCGTCTACTTTGCTGTCATGCGTGCGCGGACGATGCTCTCCAACTGATCCAGCACCGCTTCGGGAGAGAGGCCGGAGGTATCGACGCGGATCGCGTCAGCCGCGGCTCGCAGCGGATCGGCGACGCGGGTCTTGTCCCGTTCGTCGCGTTCACGGATTTGCCGCAGGATGTCGTCGAACGGGGCGGCCTGCTCGTGACGCTCATGCAGTTCGCGCTGGCGGCGAGCGGCTCGTTCTTCGGCGTTGGCGGTGACGTAGAACTTGCACTCGGCGTGTGGAAAGACGGCGGTTCCCTGGTCGCGGCCTTCGGTCACGATGTTGCGACCGCTCGCGAACTCACGCTGCCGACCGGCCAGTTCGCGACGCACCTCCGGGTTCGACGCGACGACGGAACTGCCGTGCGAAACTTCCGGCGACCGCACGTCGCTGGTGACGTCGCGGCCATCCACGAAGACGTGCTGTTGATCGAGCGTCAATTGCATCAACTGGGCGCACTCGGCGACAGCGGTCGCGTCGTGCAGGTCAATCGAACGTTGCAGGCATTGCCACGCGACGGCGCGGTACATCGACCCGGTGTCGAGGAAATCAAACTGCAACCGCCGCGCAAGCCCGCGAGCGGCTGTGCTCTTCCCCGAACCAGCGGGACCGTCAATCGTCACAATCATGAAACGTGCCTTCAATCGCTCATTGTTTCCGTGGGGCTCGGACGAATTGTAGCAGGCACACTCCGTGTGCCGTCCGCCGTAACTAAGTCCATCACTAAGACCATCACGCAGACGGCACACGGAGTGTGCCTGCTACGACTCTGTTTCCGTGGGACTCGGAGCGGGTGGCGGATCAAATCGCAACTCCACATCGGTGATTTCAAACGGGGACAACGACAGCCGCACCAGGTCGCCGTCGATCCGAGGTTGCCCGCTGGTGCGGCCAATGAAGTCCCGTTGCCGAACCGACAGCGGCGTCCGGAAACATTTCAGAGCGACACTTTGCTGACGTCCCTCCGTTTCTTGCAAGCGTACGGCGAAGCCGCTGCCGGACGGGACGGCAGTCGGTTCCGAAGATTCCCAAGAGGGAGCCTCGCTGCGCGGCTCGTCCATCAGGTCGGTCAACCGCGTGAGCTGCACGCTGGGAACATCGACCTGCAAGAACCACCCGGTCGTGCCGCAGCGCGGCGGACCAATATCGGTCGGGATGACCACGGCTGGGCACATCGCGTCCCACGCGGCTTGCAGCGGGTAAGGCCGCTCGAACGCGATGGAAAAACGGAAGCGGCGGCGTGTCTCCCCTTCGACAATCAGCAGCGAGTCGCACATGCGCCCGCCCGTCTTGCGATGATACGGCAGCCCGTGATTGATGATCGTGGTGCGCGTGTCGTCGTCGGCAATTTCGAGATAGTGCGGACTCTCAAAACGATCCTGGCCGAGCGGTTGAGCGGCTCCCAACACCGACCGAGTCAGCGCCGCAGTTGTGTCCATCCACGCCCAGCGGACGCCGAAGTAATTCGTCCACGGTTCGCCGTCGGGCATCTTCACGGCATCCAATTCGATGTCGATCTCCAGCAACCGCCGGCCACGCCACAAACGGAACGTCTGCCGAAACGTCGCCAGCACCGCGTCGGTTTTCTGATCGACGATCTCCCCGTGAGTGCGGATTTCTCCCAACCACGGACCGCGGCTGACAACCTCCAATCCGAGGCAACGTGTTTCGGAGTAATACGTTTTTTCTTCAAAGGCGGAGTCATCGTTGGAGACCTTGATGCTCCGCTCGCGTGGGAATCGAAACGCGAGCTGCTGGCTCAGCCGGTTGGGCTTGCGGCCATACTCCTTCAATTGCTGAATGCCGCCGGTCTTCGAGCTGACATGAACCTCGAAGAACTCGTTCCGCAGCACTTCGTCTTGGACAAGCGGCGTCTTGAGTTCGTCCGCCGAGACTTTCGCCGCGCCGCTGCCGGACGTCGGCAACCACACGAAGCCGCAACCAGGAACTTCAACGAGAGCTTCACGCACGGCGTCGTGCTCATACACCCCTTTGACCGCGCCGCCGTGTGCTGGCAACGGAATGTTCTGCGGCCAAGCGACCGGCACGCGCCGCGTGAAGGAGAGCGAATTCACAACTAAGACGCCGGGAGATTTCTCAGTCGTGCCGTGCAGAATTGTCTGAGCAAGCTCGCGCTGGCCAGACTGCGCCAGGTTGGCGATCGCCGTTTCGTGGGGCAGGTTTTCAACCTGCCCGGCCGTCGCATTGGCATCGGTCGATCCGGGCACGTTGGAAACGTGCCCCACGTCGGGGCCAGCCGCTTCCACCAGTTGTTCGGCGGCAGACGCATCGACTTCATGAAGTCGTCGGCCTCGCAAGACAGCCGCCATGCTGCGCAGCCACAGCGCGGAGTCGAAGCGCTGCCGACGCTCGAAGTGATCGCGGAAGCGGGTGATTGGATCGGGTTCGCGCGCGGCGACCGAACGAGTTAGAAATGGAGCGAGATACTCACCCGCTTCGTAACGCGTGTGCCGCATCGGCGTATCGGTGCGCTCAAAGAATTCGCGAAAGGTCGCGAAGCGGCCGATGACCGGCGAGTATTTCGCGCCACGCAGTAAATCCCCAAAGAACGGGCTGCGCACATCGGGCCAACGAGCCACGATCAAGCCGGCCGCCTGGTCTTGCTGCATCGCCTCGGCCATGCGTTGTGGCAGTCGCAGGTAACTGGTCGCCGAGTCTCCAGCGAGCGGCAAGCGCGAGATCGCATCAATGGTTGAGTTGTCGCAGCCTTCCCAACGCAGCTTACTATTTTCTGAGTCGGGATAGATGCCGTCGTCGAGCAGAAAGTGACACGCCGCCGAGTAGCCGCTCTTCGTCAGAATCTGCGGCAGCATCGGGCCGAGTCCGAATCGTCGCCGCGCCCAAGTGGTCGGCTCTTTGCGGAAGAGTTGTTGGCACGTCGCGCGTCCGCGCTGGATGTCGTGCAACAGCGATTCGAGCGGCAGGATCGGTGAAGGCCCTTCAGACCACTCGCCGCCGAGAATTTCAGCCGTCTCGCGGAGGACCGCCTCGCGCAGCAGCTTGGCGAGTTCCGGTTTTTCTTTCGCGATTTGTTCGGCGTCGCGAGCCGTCAGCAAGTAGCTGATCGGCTTGCTGCCCGTCAGCAGCGGCACGAGCTTGTCGTCCGCCATGCTCGGGATCAGCAGGCACATGTCGAGCAGGTACGCATCGGTCGGATAGAACCGTTCGCGGGCCTCGTGCAGTGCCTCGAAGCAGGCGGTGAGTCGCTGCGGAACATCGTCGAGCCGTCCGGCAACCAACGCTTCGGCCGCTTCGATCGCTTCGCGCCGCAGCCGCATCTCGTCGATCTCTCCGAAGTAGTGCATCTGCCGAGAGAGTAATTCGACCAGCAAATGCGTGGTGCCCAGTGCGAGGAAGTCGGCCACCAATTCCGCATCCAGTTGCTCCGGTGCAGACGCACTGTTGGTCAGTCCGCCGCCGTTCGGAGTCTCCCCGACCAGCGGTGTCGTGCCGCCGGCCGATTCGGTCGGCGGAGACCAATCGCGCGCGGCGGCGAGAACTTCGGTCAGTAATTCGTCCCGCTTGTGAAGCCCCGAAATCACGACGGAGCCGGCTTCTCGTTGGCGTTTGATCCAGTCGGTTTCCAGCCGATCTTCGCAACACGTCGGAACGATAATCAGCCGATTCGCCACCGGTTCGGGGGGACTGTCGGCTCGATGCCAACCGGGCAACGACCGCGTCTGCGCGAGCAACCACGGATGCCACGCGACCGCGAAAGCGTTCAATATGCCTTCCGCTGGCTTGTCTCCCAGGTCGGTCGGGAAGTCTTCCAGGCTGTGGCAAGGAATCAGGATGACAACGTCGTTGAGCATTGGTGGTTAGGGACTTCTCGTGGGGCAGAGGTTGGGCGACGGATGTTAAACGCTCATTGCGAGTGGGCGGGAGTCACTTTGAAAATGGCCGGACGAATCCAAGGAGACGACGAATCGGTTCGAGCATTCGTCGCCTCCTTGGATTCGTCGGGCAATTCGACTGGAACCAGTTGTTGGCGATGTTTTCCAGATTTTTGGGAACCGTCTTGACGCGATCCGTGTCTGACGGCTGTGCGCGGAACACCAGTCGGTATAAGGTTCTTGGTTGACGGGCTGAAAAAGCCTCTGATAGTCTGCCGCCGATTGGGGATTCGCGTGACAAACTCAATTCTAAGAGGCGATGGACGGCGCGGAACTCGGATTCACTTCTCGACTTTGTGGCCAGACGCTCTCGCCGCAACTCAATTCCAACCGCTCAGTATTTTAGGGTGATTTCCATGGCGGATACTCAGGCCGTTTGGGGCATCGACATCGGCCAGGCTGGCTTGAAGGCGATTCGGCTCCGCTATGCCGAGGCGGCTGGTCAAGTCATCGCGGTCGCATTCGATTACATCCCGCATGCCAAAATCCTCAGCCAGCCCGACGCTGTGCCGGACGAGTTGATCCAAACCGCGATCTCCACCTTCCTGTCTCGCAACGAAACCAAAGGAGACTTGATCGCCATTAGCGTTCCCGGCCAGTCGGCTTTGACGCGGTTCATCCAACTGCCCCCCGTGGAATCCAGCCGCGTGGATGAGATCGTCCGTTACGAAGCCAAGCAACAGATTCCGTTCGCGCTGGAAGACGTGATTTGGGATTATCAAACGCTTGGCGGCGGCATCGAGGAAAGCGGTTTCATGCTGGGTGCGGAAGTCGGCCTCTTCGCGATGAAGAAGGAAGGCATCTACTCGGCCATCAAGCCGTTTGTCGCGAACAAAATGGAAATCGAGTTGGTGCAGATCGCGCCGCTCGCCATGCACAATTTCCTGTGCTTCGATCAGATCGGACTGCGGCCCGGCCAGGAGCTTCAGGGGGAAGGCGAATACATGATCGTGCTCGACATGGGCACGGATAACACGACGCTGCTGGTGACGAACGGCAACAAGATCTGGATTCGCAACGTCCCGATCGGCGGCAACCATTTCACGCGCGCGCTGACGAAGGAAATGAAACTGACCTTCGCCAAGGCCGAGCACCTGAAATGCAACGCCACGAAAGCCCCCGACCCGCGAGCGGTGTTCCAGGCTTTGCGTCCGGTGTTCAACGACTATGTTTCTGAAATTCAGCGGTCAATCGGCTACTTCTCCAGCGTCAACCGCGAGGCGAAGATCACCAAGATCGTGGGAGCCGGCAACGGTTTCAAACTGGCCGGCTTACAAAAGTTCTTGCAGCAGAACCTGCAATACGAGGTGGAACGAGTCGATAACTTCCAAGCGTTGGTCGGCGACGCGGTGCTCAACGCTCCGCTGTTCCAAGAGAATGTGCTCAGCTTTGTGGTCCCCTACGGTTTGGCTCTGCAAGCTCTCAAGCTGACTCGAATTCACACGACTTTGCTGCCGTCCGAGATCGCGACCGCTCGCAAAATTCGCCGCAAGAAGCCGTGGGCCGTCGCCACCGCCGCCAGCCTGTTGTTCGGGTTGGCAATGTCCACCGCCGGCTACAGCAACGTGGCGAGTTCGGTCAGTCTGGGGAAGTTCAAAGCGGCTGAAGATAAGGTCACAGCGTTGAAGACGCTGGAGTCGGGGCACATTAAGACTTTTGGCGATGCCAAGACGGCGAACACGCTACTCAAGGACTCCGGCGACAAACTTGTCACCGCGCTCGACACACGCGAGATGTGGCTGGAGGTCTATCGTGCCATCAACGAATGCTTGCCGCGAGACGTGGGAAATGATCAAGACGAGCCAGACATCACGCTCAAGAATCGCATCAATCTGAAAAGCGTCTCCGCCAAGAAGTACGCGGACGTCGCCAAGTGGTACGAGGATTTGAAGACCAAGCCACAGGTTCTCGAAACCATGATCCCGCCCGACCGAGAGAAAGGGCCGACTGGTGAGGGGTATGTCTTCACGCTGGTTTGCGAACACTATCGCGACGATCCGACCAACGATAACAAGAAGACCAGAGGGTTTGTGACGTCCACAATTCTGAGTGATCTCAGTAAATTTGAAGTCACTCAGCCTGGATCTTCGCAGCCTGTTCCCGTGAGGAAATTGGGGGTCTCGCACGCCTGTGTGCCGCTGTTAAGACCAAACCGCCTGGCGGTCCAATACTTCCCGCGCGGTAAGAAGGCAAAAGGCACTGGACCAGGTGCGGGACCAGGTGCAGCCAAAGGATTTGGCACATTTTCTAAGGCACCGGGTAATCCAACGAGTGCCGTTCCCGGTAAAGTGGATGGCTCCAAGAAAGAGGGGGGTGACGGCGATAGTCGAATGATCGATCGCACGGACTTCACGATTCAGTTCGCCTGGGTGCCGACTCCGACTGATAAGCGTCCGACAGTTGATCCTTTGAAACCAGTCGTCCCGGTCGATCCTTTGAACCCAAACAATCCTCCGGCGGCACCGATTACTCCGGCAGCCAGTGATCCGGCCGCTAATCCGGCAATACCAGCCACGGTTCCCGTGCAAACTCCCCCTGCCGCCAGCAAGTCTCAATGACCTGCGGCGACGCGATCACCAAATTTCTCTCAGTGGATGATTCCATCAGATCGAGGTTGTCATGGATAAACTCAAGCCCATCCTGGCCCAAAAGTTTTGGATCTTCTTTGGGATCGTCTTGATCCTACCGTTCGTCGGTTACTTCATGACGACCGGGGAGCTTGCCGCGCAAATCAAAACGCGCATGGATTCGCTGGAGAAGACCTTCAAAGACATTCCCACCGGCGCGGATTCTCCCAATGACTCGTGGTCGAAAGCACTGCAGGCGCTCAACGACCAGCAGGCGTTGCACAATCGCTTGGCCAACGAAGAGCTATGGCGTGATCAAAAAGTTAAGTTGCGTTGGCCGGACGACATCGCGGCCGTGATGAACAAGGCGGAGTACTTCAAGGGGGTGCTGCCGGAACAGGGCGGGGCAGACTTGGGGTTTAAGTACCAATTTGATTACCCCGGTGAGATTCGTCGGCTCTGGGAGATCGTCGATCCGCTGGATGACGGCAAAAATCTGCGGGACTCCGACAAACGCCGCAAAGTCGCGTTTGCGATGTCCGATCTGCATCAGACGAATACGTTGAGATGGGCGGAGTTACCTCCCACGCACGAAGACATGTGGGACTGCCAAGAAGACATCTGGTTGCAGACGGAATTACTGCAAGCCATCGCTCGTGTGAACGCCAACTCGATCTCGCAAGGTGACGCATTCGTCAAGCAGATGGGCAAGGTTTTGTTGTTTGGCGCGACAAAGGCAGCCGGCGGCGCGACAGCAGCGGCTTCTCCTGGAGGCGGTGCCCCCATAGCCGGAGATAGCGGTTTTGGCTCGATGATGGGCCTGGGAGGCGGAGGCCAACAAAACAAGTCGGCGGCAATCTCGGTCGACATCAACCTCGCGGAAGAACTTACGCTCATCCCTGACACCACGGTGCTCACCGGCGGCGGCGGCGGTGAAGCGGGCGGTGGGATGTCGAACAAGAGTTTTATGGGCGAAGGTTACCCCGGATCGCAATCCGCAGGAGGTGCGCCGGCAGCAGCAACGGCGGGGAAGACGGAAAGTAAACGCTATGTCGATTATGACGAAAATCAGCCGTACAAGCGGCGCGGGTTCTACATCAAGGTGATCATGGATCACACAAAGGTTCCAGACTTGATCGCGGAATTGATGAACTCGCCATTCCCCGTCGAGATTGTGCGTGTACAGCAAGTCTGGTTGTCGGATTCGGCATCACCATCCGGTGGTGGAGGTGCTTCGCCATTTGGCGGGGCGGGAACAAGCTTCGGCGGTAGCCCCTATCCCGCGGGTGGTGCAGGTGGTGGTGCCGGTGGAGCACCCACGGACGAAGCCGTGGCGGGAGCAACCGGTGCTTTCGCGCAGCCGGTAGCGAGTGGCACGAGTTCGTCGGGAACGGCCATGTCCGATCCCAATCTCGCTCAGGTCGCGATTTTGGGAGTTTGGACGTTGTATCGTCCGCCAGCACCCGCCGCGGACGCAGGTCAATCCGCACCGGCCACGGCCGCTCCGATGCCTGACGTCGCGGCCGCTCCGGCGGCGGCAGTTCAGCCAGCCCAAGCGACGGTGGTCGATACAAAACCGGCCGCAGCGGAAACATCCGAGACGACCAGTGACGAACCCAAGAAACCTGATGACGGTGAGGCTCCGAAGTCAGAGCCGGCCAAGCCTGAAAACAAGGACTCCGAGAAGGAGACCGACAAGGACAAACCGGCGGAAAAATCCCCACCAACTCCAGAGTCCTCTGAGAAACCCACAACCGAACCGAAGCCGTGAGCCATCGAATCGCGTTTGCGGAACCCTAGCACCGTACCATTCCTCGACAGGCCACTCACAGGCCACGTTGGATAAGGAGTCAGCCATGAAAAACTTAGCGGCAAAACTCAAAGGTTTGATCAACAAGCAAGCCCTCATCGATCATGGTGAGAAGGTGATTCTCGGTGTGATCGGCCTGGTTGTGTTGATCTGCTTGGCCGGCACGAGCTGGAGCCGTTACGACAAGCAGCCGGAAGAATTCCTAAAGAAGGTCCAGCAGGGTGAAGCGGCGATTCAAGCTTCCGCGTGGACTCAGGAAAAAGCGGCTGAGTTCAAATCGTCTCGCGACATCAGTCAAGCCGTGAAGATGCTGCATTCGCCGCTGGACACGAGCCGCTATGTGTACTCAACCAATTGGTACTGGCCGATGTACCCCACGGGCGTCAAAGTGTCCGAGCCCAGGTGGCTCGCTCCCATACAGCCGATCGCTGATGGCGGCAAGTTCGTCATGATCGAGAATCCGGTTGACCAACAGCAGGGTAAAGATCTCGCGGTGTTGGACAAACCCGATAAGAAGGATGAGGATGACAATGAATTCGCAGTTCCCAAGCCCGGCAATAATGGGGTCGGGGCTGCCAATGTAGGTGCTACGGCTGAAGCAATTACGACTGGGGGTGCCGGGCCGACCGGCACCACGGCGTACGATAAAATGAAATTAGGTCTTGCCGGTCTGGGCACCGAAATGCCGGGAGCCAGCGGCCCCGTAATCAATGCTCGCGGAACGCGATTCATCGCGATCCGATCGGTCTTCCCGTTGGGCGACCAATTGGACGAACTCGTCAAAGCGATGCACGAACAGAAGACGAGAGCGGCGGAGTTGATCGATTTCACGGACTTCGAAGTGGAACGGCAGGTCGCCCAGCCCGGCGACAAACCTTGGTCTGGCAATTGGGAGAAGGTCGATTTTCAAGCCACTTTGGAATTGCTCGAACGAGTCGATTTCGACACGGAATTGGTGGACATTTCCTACACGGACGCGGTTTTCACAATGCCCTTGCCGCACCGTGTGATTGGCAATTGGAAAAAATTCGCGTCGCATCCTTTGATCAAGGCCATGAGCGATGAGCAAGTTGAGCTTCAGGCACAGACCTTGAAGTTAATGCTCGATGAGGCCGAGAAGCACAAGAAGGACGAGCCAGGCAAAAAGAAAGGACTCTCGAAAATCCAAGTTGATGGCCGAGCCTTGCGCGGCCAATTCAGCGGCAATCAAATGGCAGGCATGATGGAAAACATGGCCGCGACCATGAAAAGCGGAAACGCGACGCCGTATTCAGGGGGAATTGATGCGAACACGATGCGCGGCATGGCTGATCCATCAGCGATGGGCGGCTATCAAGATCAATTGACTCGCAACAACGGTCGCATGTCGAAGTATCTGTTGCTCCGGTATTTTGATTTTCAAGTCAATCCCGGCAATGCCTATCGGTATCGCATGCGAGTCACGTTGCGGAATCCGAACTACAAGCGAGAGGTTGAGGCATTGGTTCAAGAAGAAACGGCGCTCGTCGAAGTTCGAGTGACTCCATGGAGTGAACCGACTCCACCAGTTTACATTCCCAACGAAGAGCGGATTTTTCTCGCCAAAGCGGACAAGGCGAAAATTGAGACCGGGTTGCCCAGCGCCTACCTCGACGTTTACCAGTGGTTCTCCGAAGCAGGGACGACGATCTCGGCGAAGCTCGAAAAGCTGCAACTGGGGCAATTCGTGGGGGGACGACCGCCGAAGACGGAAGTCTTCCGTCCCGCCAACAACACGCTGCGTGATGAAGAGATTCCAGTGTTCACTGGCAGCGTGCTGGCCGATATCGCTGCCGCCTCGACCGGCGACATCGACCTGTCGGAGCACGCGGACTTGAAGCTGGATCTCAAGAAACTCAAGCAGTTGGGCGTCGTGGATAAGGCGTTGCTGGTGGATCGGTATGGCCAACTGGTGACGCTCGATCCGAAAGCCTCCGTCGATGACGTGGCTCAAGCGGAAAAGGTCGTGGAGAACGAACGTAAGAGCATTCGTGCTGACATTAAGTCGCGCACGGAAGTCGCGAGTTCCGCAGGTGGCGACTTGAAGAGCAAATTTGGTAAATCTGGCGGCGGCGGTTACCCAAGTTCAGGTATGACGGCGCCCGATGACCCAATGGGGCAGATGGGCCTGGGAAACCCGTTGAAGAAAGGTGGAGCCAAAGGCGCGGGTGCGAAGAAAGCACAGCCGAAGAAACCGGCCGGTGCCACCGCAGGAAATAACGCCGCCAATTAGGCGAACGGGGACAGCAAACTACCCGGCCGGGATCAGGCACCGCAGACGAAATCAGAGGAACTCACGGATGAGTGCCCCGACGCGATATTTGGGAATCGATCCGGGATTGAACCGGACGGGCTACGCTTTGTTAGAGCGGTCGTCGCGCGGTCCAGTGCTCCGAGAGGGGGGCTTGATTCGATCCACACGCGGGCGTTCGCTGGCTGAGCGTGTGCATGAAATCGCTTCTGGCTTGCGTGAAGTCTTGGAAGAATTCCAGCCCCATGTGCTGGCCATCGAGCAAGTCTTCTCACTGGTGCGCAATCCGAAGTCCGCGTTGTTGATGGCCCACGCGCGGGGCGCGATCCTGAGCATGGCTGTGGAGCACGGCATTCCGGTCGTCCATTACACGCCGACCCAAGTCAAACGCTTGCTCACCGGCAGTGGCAAAGCGGGCAAAGAGCAAATCCAACGCGCGATCAAGACGGAACTCGGTCTGGATCGGCTGCTGGAACCGCACGACGTCGCGGATGCCTTTGCCGTGGCATTGTGCCACTACTACAGCTCGCGAATCGCCGCTTGAGTTGTTGCCGCGAGTGCGTGTCGTCTCGCCGCTTGATATCTTGCTGCCGTGACCGTCGTCTTCTGGTGTCGATCCGCCGAGTTCCGGCGCGTGCCACGATGGTCCTTGATGTCAGACTGCGATCATGCCTGTTCAAAGAGCGATTCTGATCCTCCTCGCGTTGTCTTGCTCCAGCGCGGTCTTGGCTTGGTGCCTGCTGACTCCGCCGCCGACTGCGGAACGGGACAAGCCCGCGGTCGCCGAGAAGGAGCCACATCCCACACCCGCGGGTATGGTCTGGGTTTCTGGTGGGCAGTTTCAGATGGGCAGCCGCGATGGCAAACCCGATGAGAAACCGGTTCACATCGTGGAACTCACGGGGTTCTGGATGGACGCCACCGAAGTCACGAACGCGGAATTTCAACGGTTCACCGAAGCCACCGGTTATGTGACGCTCGCCGAGCGGACTCCCAAGCGTGAAGACTTCGTGGGAGTCGATACCAGCCTCATCAAAGACGAAGACTTGGTCCCCAGTTCGATTTGTTTCAATCCCCAGTTTGACCGCGAGATGGTCCGGCAGATTCGCGAGAACCCGGCCAACGTCAATTGGCCGTATCACGTGTGGATGATGCAGAAGGGAGCCAACTGGCGGCATCCCAACGGACCGGAGTCGGGCATCGAAGACAGGCTAAACCATCCCGTGGTCCACATCGCCTGGACCGATGCTGTGGCGTACTGCGAGTGGGCGGGCAAGCGATTACCGACCGAAGCCGAGTTTGAATACGCCTCGCGCGGCGGCTTGCAGCAGCAGGAGTACCCTTGGGGAGACAAGCTCCAACGGGAAGACAAATGGCTGCTCAACATCTGGCAGGGTGAATTTCCCGAAGAGCACAAAGTGCGTGACGGATTTGAAATGACCTCCCCCGTGAAATCATTTCGACCGAACGGCTACGGCTTGTTTGACATCTCCGGCAACGTCTGGGAGTGGTGCGCCGATTGGTATCAGCCGGAGTATTACTCGGCCAGTCCCCGCCGCGATCCGCATGGGCCGCGTGACAGCTTCGATCCGAACGAACCGGGACTGCCCAAGCGTGTGCAGCGCGGCGGATCTTTCATGTGCAACATCAACTATTGCGAGGGCTATCGCTGCGCCTCGCGGATGAAAGGCGAACCCTCGTCCGGCGCGTTTCATTGTGGCTTCCGCACGGCGCTTTCGCCGGCCGACTACGACCCTTTCACTAAGGCTCCCGGTCAACTGACCAAATCAGCCGCGGGGCGCTAGCCCCGGTTTGTGCGACGAGAACCGGGGCTAGCGCCCTGCGGCTGATGTGACGAATCCCAAATCATTGCCCTGACAAATTGCTAAGACACTGAGTACCCTGACCGATGCCCGATTCTTCCTCCGCTTCCGCCGATCACACCCATGCCGACATCGGAATTGTCTGCGCGCTGCCGATCGAGATCGCCGCGTTTCTGGACCGTTGCCAGCACGTCAAGAAATACACGGGGGGAGATTTCCAATTCCGTGGCGGGTTCTACGACGGCATCCGAATCGCGGTGGTCGAATCCGGCATGGGCTTCGCGCGAGCTCGTCGAGCCACGCAAGCGTTGGTTGATGGACACGCGCCGCGCTGGTTGTTGTCGTGCGGCTTCGCGGGAGCGTTACGTCCCGACATCCCGATCGGCTCGATCGTCGTCGCCGACTCCATCGTCGATCAGCACGAGCAAAACTTGCAGATCGATCTGCACATGCCAGCCGATCCCGCGCGCGGCCTGTTCGTCGGCCGATTGCTGACGGCGGATGAATTGGTCCGCACGGTCGCCTCGAAGAAGCAACTTGCCGAACAATACGCTGCGCTGGCCGTTGATCTCGAAAGCCTCGCGGTCGCACAGGTCGCGCGTGAAAACAAGACTCGCTTCCTGGCCGTGCGAGTCATCAGCGACGATCTTTCGGCCGACTTGCCGCCGGAGATTTTGAGCGTCGTCGGTGCGACGGGCAGCGTGCGTTTCGGCGCGGCGATCGGTGCGTTGTGGAAGCGGCCGTCCGCCGCGAAAGACATGTGGCACATGCGTGAACAAGCTCAATCGGCCGCCACGCGACTGGCCACTTTTCTGGACGGAGTCGTCGTGCAATTGCACTCCGCCGCGCAGCCGGCGGCGGTCAACCAGTGAGCACCGCCGGCATCAGGGCTTCTTCTTGCCGAGAATGGAGCCACCCGGAAACGCCGAGCCACCTTGCTCTCCCTTGGGAGCTTTCTTCGCGGCTTCTGCCTGCAGCTTCTTCACCAAACCTGGAAACTTCATGACAGGCTTCTTCGCTCCATCCTTCCCTTGGCCACTCTTCACGATGAACTCCTTCGAGACTTTGTTGTGTCCGTAACGAGGCGGAACAATAACGGCTCGGTCCCGTGACGAATACGGTTTGCATCGCCATCAGAAAAGTAATTGAACACAACCTCTGATGCGCGAGCCTGCCACTGAGCTGGGTTGTTAGCTCAACACTTCGCGCAGCAGGTCATTGTTCGGGAACGGGTGCCCTTTGGACTGCGTGAAGGCTTCGCCGAAGTTGGTTCCGATGCTTGCTCCGCGAGCGGCGCTCCAGCGGCGGCAACTTTCGAGGTATTCGTCGACTCCGTGTTGCTTCCGCAGCCATTCGCGCTGGCTGGCATGGCAGGCGAGCATCTTGAGTTTGAGTTCAAACGTGGCGGAGATGTCGAGGATGAATTCCGGCTCAATCGGGCGGCCGAACCAGTCGAGTCCTTCGAGGGCGTCTACGAAGTACAGATGCGGGATATGGTCGGTCGCCGGGGCTGGCTCCCACTGCTGAGTTTTGTAGTTCGGCACGCTGGCGTTGAAGAGGGCGTCGCGGACGAGTCTCGATGTGACTTCGTGATCGGACATGTAATCGACCGGCGGCGCGGTCAGCACGATGTCGGGACGAGTGCGGCGGATCACTTCGGTGACTCGGCGACGACCGTCGTTGTCGTGCGTGATGCTCAGGTCGCGGAACTCCAGGCAGAGATAGTCGGCCCCCAGTAAATCTGCGGCGGCCTGGGCTTCGGCGCGGCGCACGGCGGAGATTTCCTCGGAGCCGAGTTCCGCCGAACCGCAGTCTCCCGGCGTCATCGTGGCGGTCGTAATGTGACAGCCACGCTGTTTGAGTAATGCCAATGTGCCGGCACATTGGAACTCGATGTCATCGGGATGCGCGTGAATCGCGAGGACTCGCGGAGTCGGGACGCTGCGGTGCATTGCAATCTCGCCTTTCGACAGTTTTCATTGCCGCCGGTGTCGACTTGGTAGCCGCGTTCGCCAGAACGCGGGTCGCCCACACTCTGGCGAGTGTGGCTACGGAATCGTTCGACCAACAAAGGCAACGGCATGTGGCACGATAAGTACAAAGACGGAGCACCTCAACCGGCTCAGATCATTCACTGCGGCAAGCTGCCGGCGAGCGTCTTCAGCGACTCCCGCGATGCGGCACGGTTCGTGGCGGTCGTGATCGCCAATCTGATTCGCGAGAAGAACGCGGCGGGACAAAAGGCGGTCCTGGGACTGGCGACCGGCTCGACGCCGATTGGCGTTTATCGCGAACTCGTCCGCCTGCACAAAGCCGGCGAGTTGGATTTTTCTAATGTCGTGACCTTTAACCTCGACGAATACTGGCCGATGCCGCCGGAGTCCGAGCAGTCGTATCACAGCTTCATGTGGGAGCACCTCTTCGGCCACGTCAACATCCTACCGGAAAACGTTCACATCCCCAGCGGCCTTTCGCGACAAGAAGACGTCGGACGGGAATGCGCAGAATACGAACAGCAGATCACTCAATTGGGTGGGTTGGATCTGCAACTGCTGGGAATCGGGCGCGATGGTCACATCGGCTTCAATGAACCAGGCAGCGATCGCAACAGCCGGACTCGATTGGTAGCGCTGGACCCGATGACTCGCCGCGATGCGGCCGGAGATTTCGGTGGTGAAGAGAAAGTCCCGGCTCGCGCAATCACGATGGGAGTGCAAACCATCTGGGAGGCCAAACGCATTTTCCTAGTGGCTCTCGGTGAGAAGAAGGCGTTCGTCATCCGCAAGGCTTTGGAAGGCGAGCCGACGCCGAACGTCCCGGCCAGTTTCTTGCAGAATCATCTGAATGCGGCCTTCATCCTCGATGAAGCCGCGAGCGCCGAACTGACGCAGGTCCGCACGCCGTGGACCGGGGGCCGCATCGTCGATTGGACACCGACCCTGCAAAAACGCGCGATGGTTTGGTTGTCGCAGGTCTGCCAGAAGCCGCTCTTGAAACTCGATATGAAGGACTTCTTACAGCATCACTTGTACGACATCCTGCATCTCGAAGGAGGCGCGGCCGCGATTCGCGAGCGAGTCTTCGAACAACTGCTAGGGACGGTTTGCCCAAAGCCCGGCGGTGACAAGCCAGTCAAGGTGTTGATTTTCAGCCCGCACCCGGACGATGACGTGATCTCGATGGGGGGCACCTTCATCACGCTGGTCAATCAGGGACATCAGGTGCATGTCGCGTACATGACCGGTGGCAACATCGCCGTTCGCGACGACGCTTGTTTGCGGCATATCGACTACGTTGAGGAGAGTTCACAGCAACTCGGCGGCCTGAATCCGGAGACAGCCGCGCGATTGAAAAAGTGCCGAGACCTCATCCGCGCCAAGAAGTCGGGCGATCATGACACCGGCGATGTGCTGACGCTTAAAGGATTGATCCGCAAGACGGAAGCGATCAATGCCTGCGAGTTGGTCGGCGTTCCCGTCGAGCGACTGAATTTTTTGGAGTTGCCGTTCTATCAAACGGGCAGCGTCAAGAAGCGTGCGATGGGAGAAGTCGACATCAAGATCGTGGCTGACAAACTCCGTGACCTGCGTCCCGATCAGATTTACTTCGCGGGCGATCTCTCTGACCCGCATGGCACGCACCGCGTCTGTGCCCAGATCATCATCGAAGTGCTCGCTCGGATTGATGCCGAAAGTTATGCCCCGGAAGTCTGGATGTATCGCGGCGCGTGGCAGGAGTTCGAGCCTCACGAAATCGAACGCGCCGTGCCGCTCAGCCCCGAAGTCATGGCCAAGAAGAAGCAGGCGATTCTGCGACACGAAAGTCAGAAGGATGGGGCCATGTTCATGGGTTCGGACGACCGCGAATTCTGGATGCGTGCCGAAGACCGGACCAAACAAACGGCTCAGATTTACAATGACCTTGGCCTGCCCGAATTCTTCGCCTTGGAAGGCTTCGTGCGCTACCACGGGCAGAAACTGTGATGGCCTGGGAGGGTGTGGGCGGGTTCGCTCGGTCGCTTGAATCCCCCCGGTGAATCGCGATACTCGCACGCCGTAAACGTTCCGCCACTTTTCACAAACATGCCGCGGCCGATAGGCCAGATGCGGCCAAGGAGAATGCACATGGCTGAGACTCGAACTGGAGCTGTGACACTTAAAGGCAACCCCGTGACACTCGCGGGAGCGGCGTTGCAAGCTGGCCAAGCCGCGCCGGATTTCAAGCTGCAAGACAACGGACTGGGCGAAGTCACGCTGGCCTCCAGCGTGGGCAAGACGCGAGTGATCGCGACCATTCCGTCGCTCGACACACCGACCTGCCATGCCGAGACCAAGCGGTTCAACGATGAAGTCAAGAACCTGCCGAACGTCGAAGTCCTGGTGGTCAGCATGGACTTGCCGTTCGGGCAAAAGCGCTGGTGCGGAGCCGAGGGCGTGACCAACGTCAAGACGTTGAGCGCTCACCGCTGCTCGAAGTTTGGCGAGGATTACGGTGCTCTGATTTCGGGCGGCGTGTTGGATCGCTGCCTCTGCCGAGCGATCTTCGTGATCGACGGCCAAGGCCAACTCAAGCACGTTGAGTACGTCAAAGAAATCGCCGAGCATCCGAACTACGAAGCCGTTCTGGCCGCGGCCAAGGGATAATTCAGGTCGCGACTCATCGGCTAGTAAGCTATCAAACGCCCGCTCCCGTTGGGGAGGCGGGCGTTTTTTGTGGATTTACCACAGGGAGTGTTACCGGACCAGCGTTTCGACATCCAAGGGGCCAAGAGGGCTGATTCTGCCGCGGTTCACCGAAATTTCAGAAAGACCTTCGACACATTTGACAGTTTTGCTCGTAAATACACATCGTGAGAACAGTGGGGCGGATTCAACGCCGGAGGGAAATCGGCGGATCATCGCGGGCCAAGAGTGACTTCTAGGATCGAGGTCGGCTGCAACTGCGGTCGCCTCAAGGAGGAGATGCGATGCTGGTGCTTACTCGAAAAAATGGTGAGTCCGTGCGGATCGCGGACAACATTGAAGTCGTCGTTCTGGAGGTCAAGAACGGCAAAGTCCGGCTGGGGTTTCGCTGCCCCGACGATGTTTCGATCCTGCGGAAAGAAGTCTATGATCGGGACGCCGCCGATGAGCCGCTCTCGCTGATGGACTTCGCCGCATTGGTCGAAGCGTAGCGACACGCCACCGGCAGCTTTGCCGGAAGGGCGATCCGATCATGGCCGCACTGTTTCTGACCGAGGATCACGTTCGCGATTTGCTCGACATGCCGATGGCCATTGAGGTCATCGAAGAGTTGTTTCGCGAGTTATCCAACGGCCGCGCGAAGAACTTGCCTCGGCAGCGTGTGCAAGCCGGCAAGATGTTGCTGCACACCATGTCGGCCGCGTGCGAATACCTCGGCGTCGGCGGCTGGAAGGCGTATTCGACCACGCGTGAGAAGTCCCGTTTTCACGTCGGACTGTACGACCTCGCGACCGGAGAAATGCTGGCGATCATCGAAGCAGACTTTCTCGGCCAACTCCGCACCGGCGCGGCCAGTGGAGTCGCTACCGAATTCCTCGCGCGGCCGGATGCGAAGGTGGTCGGGCTGTTCGGAGCCGGGTTGCAGGCCGCCACGCAGCTCAAAGCGGTTTGCTCAGTGCGCAAGATTTCGCGAGTCGAGGTTTATTGCCGCGATGCCGCTCGACGCGAATCGTTCGCCGCGCAGATGTCGGAATACTGTGCGACCGAGGTTGTTCCGGGACACGCTCCCGATGAAGTGGCCGCCGACAAAGACATCGTCATCACCGCGACCACCAGCAAGACGCCAGTCTTCGACGGCCGAGCACTGGATGAGGGGACGCACCTGAACGTCATCGGCTCAAATTTTTTGGCGAAGGCTGAGGTCGACGTCACCACCATTCGCCGCGCCGACAATTTGATTTGCGATAGTGTTGAGCAATGCCGTCTGGAAGCCGGCGACTTCATCCCCGCGATCGAAGCGGGGGTCACGGATTGGTCGCTGATGCACGAACTCGCGGAGATCGTCTCTGGCCGAAAAACTGGCCGAGCTTTGCCGGAAAACATCACGCTCTTCAAGTCGGTCGGCCTCGCTGTCGAGGATGTCGCACTGGGAGCCAAGCTGTTGCAATTGGCTCGCAATCAACGGCTCGGTACGCCTTTGCCGTTTTGAGTTGGCGGTCGAAGCCCTTCGCGATCATCCGTCGGCTTGGGCAAACATGCCGGACAAATTCTGCGATCTTGACGATTGTTCCAGTTCGCTTTCTTTCGGAATCATCTCGGAACAGCGGTTGCTCTTCAGCTTGCCGATTATCGGTTTTCTAAGTGTCGGCGCGAGATGTTGACGGTGATCAACACGAACTTTGCCGACCTTTGAGTGGCCGCAGTTCCAGAAAGCAAAATGTTCCGCATCACTGAATTCGATTTCGGGACGATTGATGTTTCGCGCATTGTCCGCGAGTGAACGTCAATTCGTTTCGTTTGCTTGACGCCGGCGGGGTTGTTTCCGCTGGCGTGCAGAGCGTGTTCAATTCTCTTGATGCGCGGCCAACCTGCGGATTTGTCGGCATTTGAGCGTGATCTCGCTCCATGGCCGCGCTTCGCGCCGCGTCGAGTCGGGCCTTCCGGCACGCCTGCTGCTTTTTGATCCGGCACTCTCACACACGGATCGACTCGCTCCTCGGCGAGTTCACGCAGAGCCGAGCCACGTTTTCTCTCTCACTTAATCTCTCACACTCAGGGGACAGGGACATGCTGCGCAATATTTCCAAGTTGGCTTCGGACGAACACGGTTTCATTATCTCAGCCGAGCTGGTGCTGGTGATGACCATCGCCGTGTTGGGCATGGTGGTGGGTCTCGCCGCGGTGCGAGATTCCATCACGCATGAACTCAACGACCTCTCGCATGCCTTCGGAGCAGTCAACCAATCGTACAGCGTGACTGGTTTGAAGAAAGAGCGATGTTGGGGCGGGGTTCACGCCTTCGTCGCCGGCTTCGGCTTCAACGACACGTCCGATGACTGCGATTGCAAACCGATTAAGTTCATCGACGTCCGCGGAAAGAATGATCCGAGTGACGGCGATCCGCATGAGTCGAACGGCTACTAAACCGCTGATCCAAGAGACCTCAAAGCTTGACCGAGATTCGGTCGAGCTTTTTTTGTTGGCCGCGACATTCTTCGCAGACCAGCCTCGATTGGCGAGAGGTGTTCTCGCCGCTGAAACGTCGAAATGACGATAAGGGACGACGGGAGATTCCCTGATGCCCGAACGTCGCCGACCTGTTTCTTCTGCCGCCATCACCACCGCCAAGCCGGCCGATCTGTCGAGCCAGGTCGCCGCGTTTGTGAATTACTTACAGGCCGAGTGCGGGATGTCGAAGAACACGCTCGCGGCGTATCGCACGGATTTGCTGCAATTCTCCGAATGGTTTCGCGAGCACGGACCGGCAACCGTGCATCACGTCGATCTCGGAACTCTGACCGGTCACTTGCAGTGGCTGCATGAGCGGAAGCTCGCGGCCAGCACGATCGCGCGGCACTTGGTCGCGATCAAAATGTTCTTTCGATATCTCGTGCTGGAAGGGATTCTGGCCGAGAGCGTCGCGGACCTGATGAACTCACCGAAGATGTGGCAGAATCTGCCGAAGGTGCTCTCGCCGGAGGCGATCAATCGGCTGATCGCGGCTCCGGCCGCTGAGGATCGGCAACCGCTCCGCGATCGGGCGTTGCTCTGCCTGTTGTACGCGACCGGTTGCCGAGCTTCAGAAATCTCGAATCTGAAAGTGCAGGACGTCCGGCTCGACGAAAACTTCTGCCGCTGTCTGGGCAAAGGAAACAAGGAACGGATTGTCGGCCTCAACCCAGTCGCGCGGTTGGCGTTGGAGGCGTATCTCGAACACGAACGGCCGCAGCTTGTCGGCCGTCGCGAGGCCGATTGGCTGTTTGTGACGCGGCGCGGAACCGGGCTGAGTCGGATCATGATTTGGCACTTGGTGAAGAAGTACGCGGCTCGCTCGGGGTGCAGCAATCAGGTCAGTCCCCACACGTTTCGACACAGCTTCGCGACGCACATGCTCGCTGGCGGCGCGGAGATTCGTGCTCTGCAAGAACTGCTGGGGCACGCGAACATTGCGACGACGCAGATTTACACGCACGTCGAGCACTCGCGGCTGAAGGCGGTGCATGCTCGGTGTCATCCGCGCGGCTAAGTCACAGGCGAGCGGGGCGGCGTCAGCCCCCCGGTGCATTCGCCGGAGGACCGGGGGGCTGACGCCGCCCCGCTCGCCTAATTATCGGTGCGCCGGCAGGGTTTACCTGGCTTCCGGGACTGGCACGTTCGGCATGGCGGGCACGACTTGTGTCTCGCGAGTGACCGTCATGGCGTTTCCATCCGCTTCGGTCACTGCTTCCGACGATCAACCGAGGAGGACCGTTTTCCGACCGGAGCAGCGACCATGCGAGTTCGATCCACGAGCGTGCTGTGCGGCGTGTTGGTGCTGATCAGCGGCTGGCTCGCGTTTGAGCGCTTGCACGCTGACCCGCGACGCGGCGGGGACTTCGAACTGGACGCCGGCACGAACTCGCTGCGGGATGCCGGCCGAGTGATGTCCAAGATCGCCAAGCAGATTTCGCCGAGCGTCGTCCACATCGAGAGCATTCACCGCACGGTCCTGCGCGGCGAGGTGGAAGAGACCGGATCAGGCGTCATCGTACGTGGCACACACATCGCCGGGGACTACGTGGTAACGAATCGGCATGTCATCACGGCGGCGAAGTTGACGGAAATCAAAATCACGCTGCCCGATGGCCGGCAGGTGCATCCGGAACGAGTCTTGGAAGACGAAGCGTCCGACATCGCCGTGATGAAGATCGTGGCGGATGGACTGACTGCAGCAACCTGGGGCGACAGCGACGAGACCGAGATCGGGCATCCGGTGCTGGCGGTAGGGAGTCCGTTTGGCCTGAGCCAATCGATCACGTTTGGAATCATCAGCGCAAAGAGTCGCCGGTCTTTGAAGCTTGGCGACCGCGGGGTTCTCAATCAGGATTTTCTGCAGACGGACGCCGCAATCAATCCCGGCAATAGCGGTGGGCCGTTGATCGACATGAGCGGCCGAGTGGTCGGCATCAATACGGCGATCGCGTCGAACAGCGGCGGCAATGAAGGGATCGGCTTCAGCATCCCCAGCAATCTGGTCGCCCGCGTGGTCGATCAACTGCTGGAATACGGCAAGGTCTATCGGGCGTATCTCGGTGTGAAGTTGGACCCGGAGTTTGACATCACCAAAGCCCGTGCGTTGAAGCTGGATCGAGCACGCGGCGCGAGAGTCCTCTCGATCTATCCGAATACGCCGGCCGCGCGAGCGAAGCTGCAGAAGGACGATGTGATTCTGAGCTTCGACGGCATCGACATTCACGACGAGAACCATCTGATCAACGTTGTGAGCTTGTCGCCGGTCGGCAAGAAGGTGCGACTGACGGTCATGCGGCGCGGCGAGAAGATGACGGTGCAGGTCGATCTCAGCGATCGATCCGTTGCCGAGGACGATTCACCACCGTCGCCGACGCAACCGCAGCAAAGCAAGACGGACACCAAAGTTGAACTGATGAGCTTGCCGTCGGAGCGGTCGCAGCCAGCGAACTCGTTCGATTTGAAATTTGAAATCTCAGATTTGAAATTTCAGATGACGATTCGCCGCGCGCCGTAAGCATTGGTCGCCGCGGTTCGCCAGAACGCGGGAGGCCCGCACTCTGGCGAATGCGGCTACGGCGTGAGTTTCAAAACTCGATTCGCCGCAGCATACGACAGAAGTAGTCGAGCAAACCTTGAGTGTTCACATCGTCGACCACTTCGATGTTGTCGCGCCAGCGGCGACAGGCTCGGCGATCGAAGACGGTGACGCCGCGACAAAGGCCGACTTGCGTTTCGACATCGACCGCCATCGAGGTGGTGTGGACCAGCCGGTCTTGGGAGATCGCTGCCAGCGCCACCGTCTCACGTAATGAAAAACCTTCGCGGCCCAGATGCTCGTGCGAGGCTCGCAGTCCGAATTGCAGCCATTCGAGGATCGCCTTGCCGGCGCGGCCGATGCCGACATCCGACAGCCTCGCGAACAGGTCATAGTTGAGCACGAGTTGCTGCGCCGCATCCAACGGCACGAGCGTCTTCGTGGCGGGGGACTTCAACACGACTTGAGCGGCTTCGGGGTCCGCGAAGATGTTGAACTCGGCGGCGGCCGTCGCATCGCCTCCAACAGCAATGGAGCCACCCAGGCAAACAATCTCACGCAACAGGGACAAGAATTCGGGATCGAGTTCCTGAGCGGCCAGCACGTTGGTCAGCGGGCCGAGCGTCAACAGCGTGATCTCTTGTGGGTGCTCCCTGACGAGTTCGATCAGCAGTTTGATGGCTTCATGCGGCTTGTGCAGTTCTGCGACCGGCACGAATTGGTCGCCGAGTCCCGTGCGACCGTTGAGAAAAGCTGGATCGACGTAGCCGGGCATCAATCCCCCGCCGGGCAACGGCAAATCCGCGTCCGAGGATCCCAGCCGAGGCCATTTATCCGGGTCGATCAATTCAATGACGGTTTGCAGATTCCGGGAGGCGGTGGCTCCGGACACGCATCCGGCGGTGGCCGTCACCGCCAGCAAATCCACCTCCGGGTCCAGCAGCGCGATCGCGACCGCGAGGGCATCTCCGATGCCCGGATCGGCGTCAATGATGAGTTTGCTGGGCACGGGAGGCATCCTTGAAAAGAAACGCGGAGACGTGAATGAGGGGGATTGTAGGGCTTGGATTTTTTCAGCGTCAATCGGCGGAAAATCAGGGGCATTTCGCGAGTCAGCCGGAACGCGCTCGCGTCCGGTTTTCTGGCAGCGACTTGAACCGGACGCTCACACGTTCCGGCTGATTTTTTGTAGGGCACCGGCGAATCGACCGGCACGACCGATACGAGACGCAAATCTCGCCAAGCATTGTCAGCAGCGCAATCAACCTTCTTTGACCGGTGTGGTGATACGACCTAAGTAGTGTCGTGATCCGCGTTGTCCCGCTGTGGGCACGCAGGACGTGCGACGGCTGTGGAAAGGCTTGAATACCGTGAATTATCTCCGAAGAATCACCAACACCATCACCGGCACCATCACCGACGAAACGGGACGAGTCGTTGCCGCATTAGTCGCGGGTCAGGCCCTCTGCTTGGCGATTGGTTGCAGCCTCAGCGCGATGTGGGGCTGGTCCCCGTTACTTGCCGTGATTCTGGGAATCGGCTTGTTAGCCGCGATGACCGCTCAAAGTGCGGCGCTGTGGAAGGGGTTCGGACGTCGGCATGCTGTCGCTCAAAAACTCCAATTGGAAGCCGAAGCTCGTGCGGAGCGCGACCGGGCTGATTTGGTCTGTACGCAGCAAGCCGTGATGTTTGGTCTGGCTCACTTGGCCGAGTGCCGCGATCCCGCGACAGGACAGCATCTGCGACGCATGAAACATCTCGCTCGCGAACTGGCCGAGGCCGTTTCCAAGCACCCCAAGTTTCAAGCGATCGTCAACATTGATTTTCTCAAGCAGATTGAAATCAGCGCGATGCTGCACGACATCGGCAAGGTCGGCATCGCGGACGACATCCTGCTCAAGCCGGGCAAGCTGACGATGGATGAGCGCCGCGACATTGAACAGCATCCGCTGATCAGCAGCCAATGCTTGCGGCGGATCGAGGAAAAGCTGGGGAAGGCCAACTTCTTGCAGATGGCTCACGAGATCGCCTTGTACCACCACGAGCGTTGGGATGGTCGCGGCTATCCGTTCGGCCGGCGCGGAGACGCGATTCCGCTGTCGGCCCGTATTGTGGCCATTGCGGATGTCTACGACGCCTTGGTTTCCGAGCGAGTCTACAAGCCCGCGTTCCCGCACGAGCAATGCGTGGACATGATCCGCCAAGGAGCCGGCTCGCAGTTCGACCCGGATTTGGTCGAGATTTTTCTGAGCATCGAAGGCCGCTTCGCCGACGTGTCGCAGCGCATCCGCAAGCTGGATCCGACGCTGTCGATGTGCTCCTACATGTTCCCCACCGACCGCAAATCGAGCCGGGCGATTCAAGAGAGCTTCGGAACCCTCGACGAGGTGTTGCAGAAGCTCGACTTGGAAACGTCACCGCGACTCGATCGCGTTGTGAGACCCGCTCGCTGATCACCGGACGCTGGCTAGATGATTCAGGTCGATCGCAGCAATTCCGCAAAACATCACGGACGTCTGCAGCCGATGTCGCTTGGATGTTTTTCAATTCCAGGCGTGTTGTTTGGCGTTGCGGTTCAGCCGCAAATCGGCGTGACTCGAAAGCCCAGGGCGATAGCCCTGGGGGCGAGTGACGAAACAATCCAGGAAGGCCCAACGGGCCGCAACGAGGTCGCGGCCCGTTGGGCCTGACGCTTCTTAAGGTGTGACCGTTTCCCAGGGCTATCGCCCTGGGCTTTCGAGTTCCGCTCCGTTGGAGCAAAGACAGCACTTCGGCAAGTGTTTGCCCCACGAATCTTGGCTGAACCGGTGGGCCATTTTCCACGGCAACTGGAATTCGTTGCGGCCCAGGCCTACATCACCGAGAAATAGTTGGCGACGGCGAAGTCGAACGCTTCGAGAGTCAGCCGCTTGGGGATGCGGTGGTACGTGCAATAGTTGCGGACTTGCAGCACCAGATCTCGCGGTTGGCACGAGCGCATCGGACGGTTGGTCGGACGGTAATGCTTGGCGAGCAGGTCTTCGATCACGTCGCGGTCATACTCGAAGCCGAAGTGCGGACAGACGAGCTGCAAGATTCGATGAAACTCGTCTTCGGTGGGATCGATGACCTGGATCTTGTAGGGAATGCGGCGTGTGAAGGCTCCGTCCACAAGCTGCCTGGGTTCGAGGTTCGTCGAGAAGATGATGAGCTGATCGAACGGAACTTGCACCTTCTTGCCGCTGGGCATGTTCAGGAAGTCGTAGCGTTTTTCGAGCGGCACGATCCAACGATTGAGCAGATCCGCCACGGGGCAGCGCTGCCGGCCGAAGTCGTCGATGACGAACGTGCCGCAGTTGCTCTTCAATTGCAGCGGAGCTTCGCAAACCTTCGTGTGCGGATTCTGCGTGACCTCCAATTGATCGAGCGTCAGTTCGCCGCCGACCACGATCGTCGGCCGCACGACATGCGCCCAACGCGGGTCCACGCCAGAGAGGTCAAACAGATTACTGCTGGCCGCCAGTGGCAGTTCTTCGTGCTGGCCGGGATCGAAGACACGGATGATTTCCCCTTCGATGCCCAGGGCTCGCGGAATCCAGATCGACGAGCCGAAGCAGCGGGTGATTCGTTCGGCGATGCTGGTCTTGCCGTTACCCGGCTCGCCGTAGAGGAACATGCCTCGGCCGGAGTTGATCGCCGGGCCGAGCGTATCGAGCATTTTCTGGTTGATGACCAGGTCTTTGAACGCCGCGTGGAGTTCTTCGACGTTGACCGTTTGCTTGGCGATGCTCTGCGCCGCCATCGCTTCGAGATAGTCGCGGAGTGGGACCGGTGCCGCTCCGAAATACGTGCATTCCGCCGAGTAGGCTCGTGCCCGCGAACGCCCCGTGTCGGTGATGGTGTAGTGGAAGTCGCCGGCTTCCGCCGTTCCGGACAGCGACAGCATGTGTTCGAGTTTCAAATCCCGCACAATCGGTTCGACGATGTTGAAAGGGAGTTTGATTTGATTGCAAATCTGCCGCCCGGACGCGACGCCGCGCGCGGCCAGGTATTTCAGGACCAGTCCCTCAACCTCTTCGTGGGTCAGTCCCGCCGCTTCGATCGTCGCCGGGCACTTGGGTCGGTAAACGCCCTCATCTGCTTGTGCGTCTCCCAGCAGTTGATTGACGCGGTCGAATAAGTCGGTCAGCCGGCGATCTACCCACGCGACGGGAGCCGAATCGGTCCGCAGCGGATGTTCCTCCGACTCAACGTCGTCGATGTGAGACGGTTCGATGTCGGGTGAGGTCGTCTCTGTGGCGACAGCCGCCGGCTCAGACGCGGCCAGGCGGTCGCCGTCAGAACACAACAACGTCTCGCGAGCATTTGCGAACAACGACTTCATGGCCACAGGACTTCCACCGACAAACTTCTTACCGCGCGCAGGTCGGACCGCTCGCGGAAAATCCAGCGGTTGTAAGCTAGGTCACGCTCAGAAGATGTCAAACACGCCCGGCACGTCAACTCGCACCGCTCAATCGACACAACCGTCACGGTTCGCGGCGAGGTCAACCGCTCGCAGCGAGTTGAAAAGCTCGCATCGGCCAAATACTCTGTCGCCTCCCACCCTGGAAACCATTCGTGGCTGATTTGGCCGCGCTCATCCCTCTTCCCGCCTCGATTTGCAAGGAGATTGACTCACCGTGAGTGACACTGCCCTCGCCGCCAAACTGGCCAAAGCTAAGGAATTGCTCGACGAACACACCCGCCAAACCGTCCGCTGGCACTTCAGCGATGAGACCGGTTGCCCGTTCTGGCTGGAGAAGAAGAAGGAATTCAAGTTCGACCCGCTCAAAGAGGTCAACAGCTTCGACGACCTCAAGAAGTTCCCGAACTTCGAGGACGAATGGCTGCGAGGCGGCCCGATTCGCCGCTGGGTTCCGAAGGGCTTAGCCGACAAGCCCGTCTATGTCTTCGAGACTGGCGGCACGACCGGTATCCCGAAGAGCCGCATGGTCATCGAGGATCACTGGATCGACTACGAGAATTTCAGTGACACGCTGCCGGACGAATACTTCCCGCGCGGCTCAAACTGGCTGATGCTCGGCCCCTCCGGCCCGCGCCGCTTGCGGCTCGCGGTCGAGCATCTCGCGCAGTATCGCGGCGGCATCTGCTTCTGCGTGGACCTCGACCCGCGCTGGGTCGTCAAACTCTTGAAGAAGGGAGACATCTCCGGCGTAAAGGCGTATGCCGATCATGTCATCGACCAAGCCGTGACGATTCTCTCCGCCGGCCACGACATCAAGTGCGCGTTCGCCACGCCGAAGCTGCTCGAAGCCCTCGCCCTGAAGTTGATGGACAAGGGGAGCAGCATCGAAGAGTCCGGCATCAAGGGGATCTTCGCCGGCGGTACCGAGTTCACTCCGCAGTGGTATCGCTTCTGCCGCGAGGAACTGCTCGGCCCGAACGTCTACATCACGCCAACCTACGGCAACACGCTGATGGGCCTCGCCTGTGGCAAGCCTTTCGATCCGGCCGACAACTTCAAGATCACCTATTACGCACCGCAACCGCGAGCCGTGATCGAGACTGTCGAGTTCGAGGATTACAACCAAGTCGTCCCCTACGGCAGCACCGGCCGAGTGAAGCTCTACACGCTGACCAAAGAACTCTTCGTCCCCGGCTTCATGGAGCGAGACGAAGGCGAACGCGAACTGCCGCACGACAAATACCCGTGGGACGGCATCAGCGGCACTCGCCCGTTCCATGAATTCGCGGCCACGACGACGGTCGGGGTGTATTGAGCGATGCCGATCAAACAACTGCTGCTGGCTTGCTACGCGGAGCCGTTTCAGGCGTTCGTCATCCACTTGGCGGATGGCCGGAAGTTGCGCGTACCGCACCCGGAGTTCCTGCATTTTGTGTCATCCAACCGTGTGGTCAGAGTTTATGATGCGAATGGGCTCGATATCGTCAACCTTCAACTTGTGACCAGCCTTCGATTCGAGGGAGTTCCGAGCAAGTCATGACTGTCGTCTGGAACCGAACGGACTTCGCAATGGAGGAAAGGAAATCACTATGACCGTCGAAGACATTCGAACTGCGTATTACACAAAGCCGTTTCAGCCGTTTGTCGTTCGGCTCACGGATGGGCGCAAATTCCGCGTACGCGAACGACACAACTTGGGCATCGCTCCCTCGGGCAAGATGATTGGAATCGCCACAGCGACTGATGTCTTCGTTGATATCAACATCGACGACATCGCGGCTCTTGAACTCAAGAAAGCCAAGCGACAAAAACCAAACGCGTGAACAGCGAAAGCTGTCTCAATACAACTTGAATTGCCTGCCTTTTGAAAGAACAAACCATGCTTGAGATTCCCGTCATCCGCTGGGGCCAGCCGTACGAGTCGATGGAAAAGGACAAGATCGTCCACTTTGAAACCGGTGAAGCCCTCGCGACCGTCAACAATGCGAACGCTGGCCTCATCAAGATGGACATGCGAAAGCAGGGCAAGGCTCGCGACATCCTGCGGCAATTCACCGTCGAGCAGCTTTGCGAGATGAGCGTGAAGGCGGCGGACCTTTATCAAAACGCAACGCTGCCGCTCGGCAACGGCACGCAGAACCCGGCCGAGTTCTGCCGGATGCAATCGGCGACGACCGGCCTGCCGGAGCACATGTGTGCCGGCAACATGAAGAAGAATGCCTATGTGCTCCGCAACATGCGGCACACGTTGGAGGCGCTGACGCGCGGGCTGCCGCTGGAGATTCTGACCAAGGGCTACGGCATGGAAAGCCGCGGCGTGATGGTCAGCTATCAGGCTCAGACGAACGTGCTGGGCATGGTGCTGCCATCGAACTCGCCCGGCGTGCATACGCTGTGGATGCCGGTCATCCCGTTACAGATCGGACTCGTGCTCAAACCCGGTCCGCAAGAGCCTTGGACGCCGTACCGCATGTATGAGGCGTTCGCTCAAGCCGGCGTGCCGCGTGAAGTCTTCTGCGTTTATCCCGGCGGACCTGAATGCGGCGCAGCGGTCCTTGAAACCTGCAACCGCGCGATGATCTTCGGCGGCATTCCGACCGTCGAACGTTATCACGGCAATCCGCGCGTGCAGGCTCACGGGCCGGGGTTCTCGAAGATCCTGTTCGGCGACGACATGGTTGATGACTGGGAGAAGTATCTCGATCTCATGACCGAAAGCGTGTTCGCCAACAGCGGCCGAAGCTGCATCAGTTGCTCCGGCATCTGGGCCTCGCGGCACACGGAAGAGATTGCCGAAGCGCTCGCCAAGCGGCTCGGCCCGGTCGCTCCGTTGCCGATGAGCGATCCGAAGTCACCGCTGGCAGCCTTCACCGTGCCCGGAGCGGCCAAGGCGGTCAACGCACAGATCGAAGAATTGGTGAAAGCTCCCGGAGTCACCGAAGTCTCCGCGAAGTACCGCAACGGCGACCGCCACGTCGCTCACGAGCGCTACGACTTCCTGCGTCCGACCGTCATCCATTGCACCAGCACCGAGCCAACGATCGCCAACACCGAGTACATGTTCCCGTTCGTCTCGGTCGTGAAGTGCGAGCAGAAAGACATGATCTCGAAGATCGGCGGCACGCTGGTCGCCTCATGCCTGACGAAGGACGAAGCGTGGTCTCGGCAATTGCTCGACGCGACGAACATCGACCGGCTGAATATCGGCGAAGTGAAGACGATTCAGCTTCACTGGATGCAGCCCCACGAAGGCAACATCATCGACTTCCTGTTCCGGGCGCGAGCGTTCCAGAACAGCCCGCCGCCGTCGCACTAAAGCGAACGGCAGGACTTTTCATCCTCGTAGCCGCGTTCGCCAGAACGCGGGTCGCCCGCACTCTGGCGAGTGCGGCTACGGGAGCGAATCAGGTTTGCATTCGGCCCGAGAACCACGCCACCATTCCACCGCAGACGATCAGCGGCAGCCAGACCGCGAAATCCAACGGCAGCCAATGGATGCGGCCCAGGTAATTGCTCGTTTGGGCCAACGCCATCAGACAGAGCATCATGCCGCAGCACACCGCCAAGTTGGTGATGATCGAGAAGCTTTCTCGCCGCAGCACCAACGGCACGGCCAGGCAGACGGCCAACAGGTTGCCCAGCGGCCGAGTCATCCGCTCGTGCAAGTGCAGCACCTGCGAACGCGCAGTCATCGTGCTGAAGGACGGATTCCGCAGCCGCTCGACCAGTTCCCAGGACGATTGATAGCGGTAGGCCGAGGTCATTCCCGATAACTGCTCGCTGCCCACGTCGGTCACGATGAAGAGGTCACCCAGTTCGTCCAGCGGCAATACGACTTTCTGACCGGCCGTCGTCAGCCGGAGTTGGCTAAATTCGGGAGTCGCCTGCTTCAGATGCCAGCCCGCCGGCCGCTGTTTCGTTTTGCGATGATAGATCGCGTGATCCGCTCGCAGCGTGATGATCTCCGAGTTGATCTCCGGGGCCGGCAACAGAAACTCTGGATGCAGCAGCTTGTGTTTCGCCAGCATGAGGCCCTCGCCGCTGACTTCAATGTGCGAAGAAAAATCACGCCTCACAAACACGCGCTGAGTGTCCTGCGAGCCGGCTCCGATGGGCTTGAGCAGTTCGTCCGCGACCGCAGGCAGCAACACTTCTTGATTGAGCACCAACAGTAAGTTGACCGCCAGCGCGCCGACCAACATCGGAAACACCAGTCGCGCAGCGGGCACTCCGGCCGACAGCATCGGATGCAGCTCGCGGTTTTTCACCAGCAGCGAGAACACGACCATCGTGGCAATGACCGTCAGGATCGGCCCCACCATTTCGAACATCACCAGCGATTGGTAGCTATAGAACTCCGCCATGCGTGCCAGCACGGTCAAGCCGTTGTCTCCACCCGTGCGATCCTGGAAGGCGTCGATGTTCGTGAAACCGTCGAACACCACGAACAAGCCCACGGTGGCGACATAGCCAATCCCGAAGACGTGCCAAAACCGGCCCAGCAGATAGCGATCAATCGTCGTCACGGCGAATCCATTCCCCGGAGCCGGCCGCGAATCCTTGCGGCGCGGCGGGATTACAGGTCAACGGCGAAATGCGGTCAAGGCGGGTCGGAGCGAAGACCGCGGCTGAGGCGCACGAAACGGGGTCAGGTGTTCTGATTTCTGTTTTGGCCGTGGAATCGCCGTCGGTTGTCGTTGCCTGACAGTCTTCCAATTCTCACTTGGTTCCGTTTACGACGCCAAAACAGAAATCAGAACACCTGACCCCCGCCGGTTAGGCACCCAACTCGATCATGGGCGCTGGCGTGGCATCGAGCACATGGCCAATCGCGGCGGCGCGTGGCAGGCCGCGACGATGCAGTTCTTCCAGCACGGCGGAGGCAACTTCCGGACGGACCGCTCCCAGCAGACCGCCCGAAGTTTGAGGATCGAACAGCCAGGCGGGCGGCGTTTCGGGACATTGAACTCGGCAAGCGAGCTTCTCATTGTCGGGTTGCAATGTGCTGAGAATGCCGCGTGCGGAGGCGGCTGCGAATCCCGACAGAACAGGGACCGTCGCCAACAACCGCGCCGAAACGCGACTGGCGTCGAGCATCTCCAACAAGTGACCGGCCAGACCAAAGCCGGTGATGTCCGTGACCGCACAGGCACCGAACTGGGCAAAGACCGCCGCCGCTGAAGCATTCGCGATCAGCATTTGCTCGATCGCTTCACGAAGTTCTGCGGCCGAGCATTGGCCGTGCATCCATGCGGCCAGAATCGCTCCCGTGCCGAGTGGTTTCGTCAGGATCAACGTGTCGCCGGGTTTCAGGTTCGACTTGCGGAAGAGTTGATCCTCGTCCGCGTAGCCGGTCACCGAAAAGCCGAGCGATAGATCGTGTCCCTCCGACGTGTGTCCGCCAGTCAGCACCACGCCAAGTTCATTGAGAGACCGCGTCGCCCCGGCCAACAACTCGCGGAGTTGAGCCGCCTGAATCGGACCGCGCGCGTAGGGCAGCGTCGCAATCGCCAGCGCGGAGAACGGCCGAGCGTTCATGGCATACACATCGCTGACCGAGTGCAGCGCGGCGATTCGGCCAAAGAGATACGGGTCGTCCAGAAACGCTCGGAAGTAATCGACGGTTTGCACCTCGACCAGTTTGTCCGGCGCGATGCCAAACAGATCGGCTCGCACGCGATGCACCGCCGCGTCCTCGCCCGATCGAGTGCCGAGCAACACGCGCGGATCATTCGGGATGTCCAATCCGCTCAGCACCGACGACAGCACCTCGCCGCTGACTTTCGCTCCGCAACCTCCGCAACGCATGAGGTGGAGTTGGGCTGCGCCCATACCAACCCGACGCGCCAGCGAGGCAGTGTTCTCACCAACGTCGGATCGAGCCTCGCTCGCGCTTCGGGTTAGTGTGGCGAACGACCCCAACCACGCGCGGTCGATCCGGTCTTTCAGCCGCCGTACAAATCCGCCTTTGATCGCAAACGGGCCGTAGCTCAAGATCGCTTCGCCATCCGCCGTATTCATCAGGCAGAGACAATTCCGCTGCGGTTGAAACGGCGCGAGCGGCCGTTCGTGCAAAAATTCGCGCACGTTGTCGAACAGCACGTGGCCCTGCCGCACTGCATGAACTCCGTTGCGAGGCAACGCCGGCTGCGGCGTGAACGTCACGCAATCTCCCGTCCCGAACACTGCGGGGTCGCCGAGCGATTGCAACGTCTTGCCGATTCGCAGAAAGCCGGAGTCATCGACACTCAATCCGTCGGTTCGCAAACAGGCCGGCGGCGCGGCGGGTGTTGCCCACAACACGCCATCGCAGGCGACTTCTTCGCCCGAGGACAACCGCAGCCGATCGTTTCCGCCTGAGACGACGCAGCCCTCCAGTCGCACTGCGACTCCCGCATCTCGCAATCGCTGCTCCATCAGTCGAGCCGCACGATCCGGAAAGCTGGGCAACAACTGGCGATTCGCTTGCAACAACGTGAGACGAAAGCCCGTGGACTTCGCGAACCGCTTCCGAATCGCCAACGCCAATTCACAGCCACTCGCTCCGCCGCCGACCACTGCCAAGTGAAACGGTCGCGGCGATTGACGCAGCGATTCTTCCAATCGCTCCAACTGCTGCGTGAAAGTTCCGAGCGGCCGCATCCAGAAAGACCACTCGCCGTTCGCGCAACCCTCCGGCGCGGCCGGCAGCGAACCGAGTCCCAGCGATAGCACGTCGTAACTGATCGCCGCGCGATCCTCGAGTTGGACAAGTCGCCGCGCCGCATCAATGGCCGTGACTCGCCCTGCCACAAATCGCACTCCGGCCGATTTGCAGAACCGCACCAAGTCGAGCGTGATCTCATCCCAGCGATAGTCCCCCGCGATGTGTCCCGGCACCATCGCCGAATACGGAATCTCGGCGAACTCGGAGACTAACGTCACGGCGACTCCCGGCCACGGCGACATCCGCCACCGCCGCAAGAACACCAGATGCGCGTTCCCAGCACCGACCAGGACCACATGCTTTTCGATGGGAGCCGCGTTCATGGCACCAGCACGATCTTTCCAGCCAGCGTTCCCTGCTTTTGCAGCGTGTTCTCTTCCTGCAACCGATGCGCGGCCGCGGCTTCCGAAAGTTTGAACGTGCGGCCGATTAGCGGATTCCATGCACCGCGCGTTGCCAGCGCATTGATCGCGTCGGCACATTCGCGCTGTTCATCGGGCGTCGCGTTGAACATTGCGAAGCCGAACAGCCGCAGGTCTTTCACATAGAACGCCCCGTTCGGAAACTCCGGCCGAGCGTCTCGTCCGGCCATGACGATGATCCGCCCGCGCAGTGACATCATCCCGATCGTGCGATCGAAGTTGGTCGGCTTGAGCGTCTCAAACCACACATGCAAACCGCCGTTGGCCGAGGCAAACGCTTTGATCTCATCGTCCATCGTCGCCGAGTGATAATCGACGACGCAGTCGGCTCCCCAACTTTCGCACAACGCTTTCTTCTCTGCGTTGCCAACTGTCGCGATGACCTTCGCTCCGGCCTGCTTCGCCAACTGAATCACCGCCGAGCCGACGCCCCCTGCCCCACCGTTGACGAACACAACTTCACCCGGCTTCACCCCTGCATTCAGAAACAGACCGAGATGCGCCGTGATCCCGGTCAGCGCCCCGGCCGCCGCTTGCTCGTGAGTCATCGCGGCAGGAGTCGAATACAGCCATTTCTCATCGACTGCCGCGAACTCGGCGAACGAACCGCGTCTTCCAAACAAACTTTGATTGCTCCCCCAAACACGGTCGCCAACTTTGAATCGAGTCACCTGCGCACCAACTCGCTCGACCGTCCCCGCCAAATCGCAGCCAACGATGTAGGGGAACGAAGTCGCAACTTTGATCATCCCGCTGCGAATGTAGGTGTCGATCGGATTGACTGACACGGCTCCCACCTTGACCAAGACCTCGGTCGGAGCTGGCTCCGGAGTCGGCAGGTCGCCGTACTCGATCACATCGGGGGTACCTGTTTGCCGAATGAATGCCGCTTTCATAGTGACCCTCGTCCTCAGAACTACTTGCGTGTGTGCGTTGTCTCCATTTTTTTGCCGCACATTTTTTTGCCAGTTCTTTCCGGCATCGCGATGAGTTGGCAAAAAATGGAGGGCAAAAAAATAATGGCAGACGGTATTCTCGCTCTGACGCCAATGCCACTGCTCGACACCAACCGCGCTGGTGGCAGAGTAGCGGCTCCGCCGGTTCCATCAACACGCGGTTGCGTTTCAAAGGCGGCCTCCGATAATCCCGCCGCGTGAATTTCCGATTTTCATCAGGAGAACTTTCGATGTCGCTCACACAACGTTGGATGTTCGGTGTCGGCCTGCTTTGCTCGCTGGCGACGATCCCCTTCACGACCGCTGAAGATGCAAAGCCCGCAGCGAACAAGCCGAAGGAATTGAAGAGCACATCACATCTTGACGGCTTGAGCAATTGGGCGACCAGCGTCGCCTTCTCACCGGACGGCAAGACGTTGGCAGTTGGCACTCATGACTCGGTGCAGTTGTGGAACATCGGCGAGAAAAAGGCGACCGGCGTTTGGAAGACCGGCAGCGGCTATGTGAAGTCGCTGACGTTCCTGCCCGACGGCAAGAAGCTGGTGATCGGAGGCTATCAATCGGCCAGCGTGTGGGACGTGGCCAGCGGGATGAAGGAACGCGACCTGACCAAGCATCGCGGGTTTGTTACTTCGCTGGCGGTATCGCCGGACGGCAAGCTGCTGGCGACCGGCTGTGATGATGAAGCGGCTCGGCTGATTCGGATCGAAGACGGTGCGTTGCTGAAGACCTTCGAGCACGATCGCGATCCCGTGCATGGCGTCGCGTTCTCGGCCGATGGAAAGCTGCTCGCGACCGCCGCCGGCGACGCGACACGAGTCACTCGGCCGGGCATCGCGAAGTTGTGGGACATCGAATCGGGCAAGCTGATCCGCGACTTCGAGGGGATGACCAAATTCGCGACCTCGGTGGCTTTCGCGGAGAACGGAACTCGGCTGATCGTCGGCAGCGCGGACGAGAAGGCGTATGTCTTCGAGCTCGAGACCGGCAAGCCGCTCGGCTTCTTTGGCGGACATTCACGCCCGGTGACGAGCATCGCGATGAGCCTCAACGGCCAGATCGCGATCACCGGCAGCGGCGGACGCGCAAAGGGGAAGAACGAATTGAAACTGTGGCGCATCGCCGATGGCGATGTGCTCGCGACCGCCGAGGAACACGAAGCGAAGATCGCCGCACTCGCGCTGTCGCCGGACGGCAAGACGGTTGCGACCGCCAGCTATGACAACAGCGTCCGCTTCTGGGATGTGTCGCTCGTGAATACGACCGCGGCTCCGGCTTTCGTGGCCGCGGCCGACAATACGGCGAACGATGCGACAGTCCAGAATGCGGCCGCTGGCGAACCCAAGCCGCTCAAGGCGGGCATCATCGGCTTGGACACGTCGCATGTGATCGCATTCACGAACACGCTCAACGCCGAAAATCCCAAGCCCGAAGTGGTTGGCTGCCGAGTCGTCGCCGCGTATCCCAAAGGGAGCCCGGACATCGAATCGAGCACCAAGCGCGTGCCGGAATACACCGAGACCGTCAAGAAGAAGGGAGTCGAGATCGTCGACTCGATTGAGGAATTGGTGAAGCGAGTCGATGTCGTCTTCCTCGAAACCAACGACGGCCGGCCGCACTACGAACAGATTCTGCCCGTGCTCAAGGGAGGCAAGCCCTGCTTTATCGACAAACCCATCGCCGGCTCGCTGACCGACGCTGTCGCGATCTTCGAGGCCGCCAAGAAATACAAGGTGCCGATCTTCTCGTCGTCGTCGCTGCGGTTCGCGAAGGACACTCAGGCCGCTCGCGCCGGCGCGTTCGGCAAGGTCAATCGCTGCGAGACGTCGAGTCCCGCGAGCCTCGACCCGACGCATCCCGATTTGTTCTGGTACGGCATTCACGGCGTTGAGTCGCTCTTCACCGTAATGGGCACCGGCTGCGTATCGGTCAAACGAGGTACGACCGCCGATGGCAAAATCGAAGTCGTCGGCCAATGGGCTGAAGGCCGAGTCGGCATCTTCCGCGAAGGTGGTTACACCGGCAAAGCGGTTGGCGACAAAGGCGAAGGCCCGGTCGGATCTTCGCCCGGCTATGACCCAATGCTGTCTGAGATTCTGAAGTTCTTCCGCTCCGGCAAGCCGCCGGTGAGCGAAGCGGAGACTCTCGAAATCTATGCCTTCATGGAAGCCGCCGACGAAAGCAAACGCCAAAACGGCGCAAGCGTCACGCTCGAAAGCGTGATGAAGAAGGCTCGTGCCGAGGCGGCGGAGAAATTGAAGGCGTTGAAATGATCAAGATCGTCGATTACGGGATGGGAAACCTTCGCAGCGTGCAGAAGGCGTTCGAGAAGCTGGGGCACGCGGCGGAGATTTGTGATCAACCGTCGCAACTGAGTGATGCCGACAAGTTGGTGCTGCCGGGCGTCGGAGCGTTTCGGGATGCGATTCACGAACTACGTCGCAAGGAAATGGTGTCGCCGATTCTCGACCACCTCGCGAGCGGCAAACCGTTCTTGGGGATTTGTCTCGGCCTGCAATTGCTGTTCGACGTCAGCTACGAAGACGGCGAATGGCCGGGCCTGGGCATCATCCCCGGCAAGGTCGTGCGCTTTCAGGATCAGCCGGACTTGAAGATTCCGCACATGGGCTGGAACCAATTGCAGATTAGCGGAGAACCGTCGCTCTTCGCGAACATCCCGCGCGACGCTCACTTCTATTTCGTCCACAGCTACCACGTCGTGCCGACGGACCGCAGCGTTGTGATTGCCGAATCCGAACACGGCGAACGTTTTGTTGCCGCGATTGGAAAGGGCAATCTCTGGGCGACTCAGTTTCACCCGGAGAAAAGTCAGAAGCACGGGTTGCAGTTGCTGGCGAACTTCGCGGCGATGTAAACGATGAGCGTGGAGGTGGTCTTATGCTTGGAACAAAAAGTTTAATCGAGATTCGCCAGGAGATTCCCGAACGACTTAAGGCTGCGGGGATTGATGAGGAGGAGCTTCGCGACTGGCTTCGCAAGTTGCGGCCCGCGAAACGGAAGAAGCCGCTCACTGTCAATACTCTGCTCGGCTCAACGGAAACTCCCAAACCCAAAAAGCGTCGCCGAGTCGCCACGAAGTCTCGCTAACCAGCCTCGATCGGGACTGTGATTCCAAAAGGGAGACGCTATGTCCTGGCGAGTTCACTGGGTGATTTTGAAGACCTGCCTCTCGGAGCGGTTCGTGTATCGCGGGGACTTCGCGTTCGCGACGTTGCTGCGGTTCATGCCGATCATCACGCAGGTCTTCTTGTGGAGCGCGATTTACTCCGCTGGAACCAGCAACGAACAGCGCGTGTTGAACGGCTACACGTACGCGGACATGGTGGCGTACTACCTGCTGGCGATGATTAGCCGAGCCTTCTCGTCGATGCCGGGACTGGCCAGTGGGATCGCTCGCGAGGTGCGGGACGGCACGGTCAAGAAATATCTCACGCAACCGATCGACATGCTGGGCTATTTGTTCTGGCACCGAGTCGCTCACAAGCTGGTCTATTACGTGGTGGCGATCGGCCCGTTCGCGTTGGTCTTCTGGCTGTGCCGCGGCTACCTGCCCGGTTGGCCGGATGCCTGGACGATTCTGGCGTTTGTCGTGTCGCTGGAGTTGGGCTTCCTCGTTGGTTTCTTGCTGGAAGCGTGGCTGGGGTTGATCTCATTTTGGTTTTTGGAGGTCAGTTCGCTGCTCTTCATCTACATGATGATCAACTACTTTTTGTCCGGTCACATGATCCCGTTGGATTGGCTGGGGCCGATTGGCGACTGGGTGCGATACGCGCCGTTCCAATATCTGGCGTACTTTCCGGCGGCGATCATGCTTGGCAAATATAAGCCGGCGGAGTTGTGGACCGAGTTGGGGATCGAAGCGTTGTGGGTGGTTGTCTTGTTCGCGCTCTGCCGGTTCACGCTGGCTCGCGGAGTGCGGCGCTACGGTGCGTTTGGCGGCTGAATTCGCTGCTCGGCCCAAATTGAATCCGCTGTCGCGAACACATTCACGAAGTAGCACCGCTAATCCTCGCTAATCGGCGCTAATTCAATCCGCATCAAACAAAAACTCTGCGCTCATACAGCCTCTGTGGTGTCATTTTTGGGGGAACCACGGAGGCAGGATGAGCGCAGAGTTTTTTAAGACTCATTTGAATTAGCGCAAATTAGCGTCGATTAGCGGTTGTTTTTGTCTGGCTTCGTTTGCCGGGTGAGAATTGCCCGCTCCTGAAATGCCAAGACCCGGCGTTCTTGCGAAGCCGGGTCTTGGGGAACTCGTCGAAGATCTTGAAGGTGACTCTTCAGCCGAGTCGCCAGCGGCCACTAAAGCGGACCGCTCGGGGAACCAAGCTCCAGCGAATTTACTTCGGGGAGCCTGGGTGGGTGGCTGCCAGGGACAGCCCGCCGGCGTCTTAGGCGACACCACCTCGTTGGCAACTAGGACTATCGTTTATCACAAACCACCTCCTTTCTTGGTTGAACCAGACCCGGTGAGCCGGCGTGCCAATAAGAACCCGGCCGCAGTGGGTCAGAAATTGGTCCCTCGTGCTGCGTCAGCACGAACACTGGCGACATGGTGGCGTATTTACGCCAACAGGCAAGAGAATTCTTGAACTCTGCGTGAGTTTTCCCGGAGAACCACAGGTCAAACCTGTCGAGTCGCCGTCGTCAGCCCGATCGGGGAACGCGATCGCTCCGCGTACCGAAATCGCGAAACCAAACCAATCAGGCTCTGGGACGAATTCACCTCGAACTTCGCCATGATGCTCGCTCGTTGCGAATGCACGGTGGCGAGGCTGACTCCGAACTCATGAGCGATTTCGCGGCTGGAAAGTCCATCGACCACACGGTTCAGAACTTGGACTTCGCGATCGGTCAAAGTCCGCAGTTGCTCACCCGTCCTTTGGATTTCCAGTTGCGACGCGACCGAAGGCTGCCGCGTTTTCAAGATTTTCCGAATCATTTGCTTCAGGTCGGCGTTGCGGTGAATCGGCTTCTCCACGAAGTCGAGCGCCCCCAACTTCATCGCTTTGACAGCCGACATCACGCTCCCAAAGGCGGTCATCACGATCGTTGGTAACGACCAATTCAGCTCACGCATCTTTTGGAGCACGTCGATTCCGGTCATCTCCGGCATCATCAAATCCAGCAGCAGGCACCCCGGACTGCCGGGCTTGTAGTTCTCGAAAAACTCCTGGCCCGAACTGAATGCCGTCACCAGAAAGTCATCGGATTGCAGCAAGCGAGTCGTGGATCGCAAGAACCTTGCGTCGTCGTCGACAAGATATACCGTCGGTTTCATGACTACTTTCCGCCGTCGGGCACGACGCGAATGTTCTTGTCCTCAACGCCGTCGAGCAGAATGTTGGCCAGGATCGGTTCGCTGTCTTTCATCGTGACCCAGGCGAAGTGATCGAACTGGCCGGCTTTCAGCCCCTCCAATTTTGAGGCTCCGCCGGTCGTGGCCAGGATGTAGTAGTCCATCCCTTTGCGGACGCTCTTCGCGTAAACGTGATTGTGGCCGGAGAAGACCGTGTACTTGCGGCCTTGCAGCGAGGCTTCCACGTCGTCCCAGCCGAGCGACGCCGATGTGTGCTCCGGCACTTTGTGCTTGGTGATCGACCAAACCGGCTTGTGCATGAAGACGAAGGTCCAACGCACGTCCTGGTTGGCGGCGAGCATCTGCTTCAGCCACGCACGTTGTTCCGGCGAGAAGTAAAATTCGCGGTCCTTCTGAGTTTCGTCCTCCGTGTTGAGCACCACGAACAGGCAGTCCTGATAGCGGAACTCGTAATAGGTGCGGCCGAACTTGCGAGACCACTCTTTGCTCATCGGCAGGTTGGCGATGTCGTGATTGCCGGGGCAAAAAAAGAACGGCATCTGCAAACGGGTTAGCTTGTTTTCAAACTCGCTCCATTCCAGAGCCCAGGCACCAGGATCTTCGGAGTAGCCCTCGATCAGGTCGCCGACCGAGACCACGAACTCCGGCTGCAACAGGTTGATCTTCTCGACCGCTTTCGTGAACACGCCCGGACGTCGCCCACCCGTTCGATCAGACACGATCGCGAACTGAAAGCCGTTCGGCCGGTTGTTGACCTCCAGATGCGTGAACGGATTCTTTGGTTCGACACGAATTGCCAAGCCTGACTTGGAGGTATTCGCGGGAATTGACGCTGATGGAGCCCCCGTCACCGACCACGTCGCGGCCACTCCCAGCAACCCAATCACGGCCACTAAGATCGTCAACTGTCGCATGTCGTCCTCCGCAGATTGAAGGGTCTTTGGCTTGGTTCCGAATCGGGCAGCAAGGTATCGGTGGGGCGTGAGGCTCGCAACTTGCGCCGGGCTTTCGGACACTGATTCGGAGTCGTCAAGAAACGAGTGCCCCCACTGAGCCAAGCTCAGTAGGGGAGTTGGAGTCGGGACTCAAGCGACAATCACCGAGAACCACATCATGTCAACGACAGCCATCATTCGACCAGCGGAACTCGCGGACCTGCCCGCGATCACCGACATCTACAACGACGCGATACTGGGTGTGCCAATTTTGGCTGGCGCGATGAATAAGGAGCTGTCAGAATGAGGTTAGAAATGTTCGGAACCTCTTTCTGGAGTCGATCATGGATGATGTGCCACAAGTGAAATCAGGGTTGTTGATGCCAGCGGTTCGGGAGCAGGTG